>CAJQOE010000029.1 GCA_905479885.1 uncultured Rickettsiaceae bacterium
TATAATGGTACCCAAAAACTGGACTACTAAAACCAAAAAATGAGATATAATTTTCGATATAAAAATGGAGGAATTATATGTCAAAAAAAGCTAGGCAATATAGCGCAACAGAAAAAACAAAAATTGTGATAGAAGCGATAAAATCTGAAATGACGGTTGCTCAAATTAGTAGTAAGTATGGCGTTCATTCGACTCAAATACATGCATGGAAAAAACGAGGTCTAGAAAATTTAGTCAGTGGATTTCAGATTAAGCCAAAAGCTAAAGATCCAGATAATCAGGATTTGATAAAACAATTGTATGAACAAATAGGACAGTTGAGCGTTGAGCGCGACTGGCTGAAAAAAAAATCTGCATTGTTTGGACTTGGAAGTTAGGAAAAGCATGATAGATAATAACTCTAGCAATCTAGCTATTAGCAGGAAATGCGATCTACTTTTAGTAAATAAATCTACTTATTATTATAAGCAACGTGGGTTGAGCAAGCGAGATTTGGAAATCATGAGGGTCATTGATGAAATATATACAGAACATCCATATTTCGGTGCCCGTAGAATGTCTAAGTATCTTGAACCTTACGGCATCATAGTTGGGCGTAAATCTGTCAGTCGTTATTACAGGATAATGGCTATTGAAGCTGTGTATCCTAAGATGAATTTAAGTAAGCGTAATCAGGCTCATAAGATATACCCGTATCTTTTAAAAGGAGTTGAGGTTACCAAGGTAAATCAGGTATGGAGTACAGACATCACTTACCTTAGAATGGCGCAAGGTTTTGTATATTTAGTAGCAGTGATTGATTGGTTTAGTCGTTATATACTTAGTTGGAGAGTGTCAATTAGTTTGGATAGTGATTTTTGCGTTGAAGCGCTTGAAGAAGCTATAGAGCAACATGGGCAACCTGATATATTTAATACGGATCAAGGCTCTCAATTTACTTCCAAGAATTTTATCTCTGTACTCACAAGCTATAAAATCAAAATTAGTATGGATGGTAAAGGAAGAGCTTTAGATAATGTATTTATTGAGAGATTTTGGCGTTCATTAAAACAAGAAAAAATATATATGATAATTTTAAATACTGTAAGGGAGGCAAAAAATGCTATAATTGATTATATTAGTTTTTATAATAAAAAACGGATACACCAATCCTTGGAATATTTAACTCCAGAACAGGTGTATTTTAGAAAAAATATTGTGTAAAATCATGAAGCAAATTGTATCTCTAAATTTCTGATTTTTAGTCTAGACAAATTGGGCCACCTCAATATACCGTTTCATCATATTAAAGAACTAGCTTACCATCATCATACATAATCTTTAATTGAGAGGCAATTATTTATTTTATATAAGTTGAATCAGTAAAATATTACACTTCCATCAGCCATTAGCTATGGACAAATCAAAAAATATTTCGTTTACAAGCTTTTGTTGGTATCGTCAAGTTACGCATTAAATTATAGATTATAAAAATTTATGCACTAGAGGGTTCAGATACTCTACTTATTTACTAGAAATTTTAACTCATCCCTGTAAAGTCTTCCTGTTGTTTGACCATGAATAAATTGATGTAAGGATGCATTGTTAGTAGAATTTATTTGTGTCTTTTGTCCTTTCCATAAAACCTTGCCAGCATAAATTAAAGCAACTTCATCAGCAATTTTATCAACCATCTTCATATTATGCGTTACAGTAATAATCGTTGGGTTATAGGATTGGTGAATTTTCATAATTAATTCGCCTATCAGGTTAGTTAAGATCGGATCTAGACCACTGGTGGGATCATCAAAAAAGAGTAGCTCAGGTTCAGTACAAATAGCTCGTGCTATACCGACACGTTTTTTCATACCGCCTGATAATTCCGATGGGTATAGACTTGCTACCCAATCAGGTAAATTTACGGATGCTAGTTTATTAATTGCAAGTTCTTCTTTTTCTTTTTCGGACAAGTTATACAATTTTTCTGCTAAAAATGTTATGTTAGCTTGCACTGTTAAAGAATCGAAAAGCCCACCATTTTGAAATAAAAATCCGCATTTATTCATTACGTTGAATCTTTCTTGCGTGGAAAGGTTATTTACTTTCATTCCATCTATTACTATATTGCCATTATCAGGGGTTAATAGACCAACAATAGTTTTGAGTAACACTGTCTTACCACTACCAGAGGGACCAATAATTACTAGTGACTTACCTTTTGTTATATTTAAACAAATCCCATTAAGCACTTTATTATTATCAAAGAATTTTTTTACCTTCTGTATTTCAATTTTATTCATATGAGTTTTTACTAGATATTACTTCGATTTTTGTATATTTATATTTAGTAGTTGAATCCAAATTATTTTTACATTAAGTAGTTTGGTAAGGTTAGTAAATATAATAGGCCTATGGTATCATTTAGAATGATTAATCATAGAACAATCTATTTTTTAATAAAATTATAGAATTTTCAAGACCGATTTTATCACTCATGCTAAGCAAACAAGGCGCAGGCTCAATGCAAATTATTACTCCATCACTTTGTTTTATTGTAGTTAATTTAGTAATATACAATATGTAATTCCTGTCATTAATGTTAATACTAAATTGTTTAATGTGATGTCCTGACAACATTCTTGTTAGAGATACTATGTCTTTTTTTACAAATTGAATAGCAGAAGATTTAATAGTATCACCATGGTATTCAGAAATTGATTCAACAGAATCAATTATTATAATTTCTTGTAAATTATAATAATCTTTAATTTGCTCTATTAAAAAGGGACAAAAATCAGCAGATGAAGAAACCCTTAAACTCTCAATCAATAACTTGTTTAGAAATTTAGAATTTAAATGAAACTCAAATAAGTACTTATTTTTTTTCATTATAGTTTTTTCCTTTTGCAAGAATTGGTAAAAAGAATATGAACAGATACAAAATAAAAAAATAATAAATATTGCTAACATATTATCATTGTACATAAAAACTACCTCCCAGTTAATTTAAACTTATTAATTTAAAGTAAAATAAGTTATACCTTTAATGGTAGATAATCTAATATCCCAAAAAACCTTCTAAGATTTATATTAAGGGATTATTTACTAGATAAATTTATACATAATAAATTAGGTTGAGGGTTGTGTATTAGAAAATTCAACAAAGCCCCATAGAGTTTATCAAATTGCTTAATTTTATCTCTAAGTCACAATTTTGGCCTGGTTTGAGTACTTTTACAGAGGGCCCTCAAAAATAGGATAGTGTTTTAAGTTATAATAAATTTATAAACCATAGATTATTATACAAAAACCTTTTAAGGCATTGCTTTATTAAAATAGAGTTGTAGTATATACGAATATATCTTCACTAATTGACTGCACTTTTAAAAACAAAGACATGTTGAGTATGACTCCAGATTCTAGCTTTAAAAAATTTAGTATCTCTAATATTAAATTTACTCGCAGAGAAATTGATATTTTAGCTTGTGTTATACACAATAGAAAAGAAAAAAAAATAGCCGAGATCTTATCTATATCACCACGTACTGTTGAAAGTCATATAGTTAATATTAGAATGAAACTAACATGTTCTTCTAAAGATAGTTTAATAGATTGTTTAGAAGCATCAGATCAAGTTGTTTTTTTAAAGAACCATTATTGTAAATTATTAATACATAATGTGTTTTCAGTGAAACTTTCCTTAATCAAAAGATTATTATTAAATAAAAAATATAACCTTGAAATTAGAACAAATCATCAACCTAAATCCTCTATAGAACTAATACAAAAAATTACAAAAGATTTAGCTAGTGTTGGTATAAACTTATATGAAAATTCTAAAAACAAAAACGAATGGGATAAGAATTTAGAAAATGGTATATTGTGTTTTTTACCAAATGAATATCAAACTCGGAGTGTTTATGTAACGAATAAGGAGTCTGTTGTTAATCAGGAGGATGCTGGTAATATCGAACATATTGATTTTAGCGATAAATCTCAATATATGACTCACCTTATGCATTTAATCAAGACCATTACTAACATTAAAGAAATTAATAATATAATTATTGCTTTTGTTAATGAGTCAAAAAATTTACATGCTGGTTTTTTTACCCACAATATTAGCGCTCAAGGCAACAATGTTATAACAAAATATAAACCTAAAGCTGCAATAATACTAATACGGTTCTTCGTTTATATTATATTAGCAGGTATTATTATTTTTAGCGTGGATTATATTTTTAATAAAAAACCTCCTCTACTAATTTCAAGTAGTAATTTAGATACCCCTAGCTTCTATTTGCAACGAGACGATATTTTAAAACAAATGGATAAGTTGTTATCTGCGCCTAATGAAATTAACACTATAGCACTTGTGGGCATGGGTGGATCAGGCAAAACTAGCTTAGCTTTGCAATATGCTAATACACAAAATGCTTCCATTGTGTGGAAAATCAATGCAGAAACTCCAACAAGTACTATGATTTCTTTAGAAGTTCTGGCATATGCTCTTTGCAAAACTCCATCAGACAAAGAAGAATTTTATAACATACAAAAAATAGGAGATATCCGTAAAAAAGAGTACATGATTAGCCTTTTTCTAAAAAGCAAAGCTCCTTCATATAAAAAATGGATTATGATATATGATAATGTAAATAATTTTAGTGATATACAGACATTGTTACCTCGAGATATTAAATCATGGGGCAGTGAAGGCAAGGTAATTATAACTACTGCTAATAGTAATATTTCAAATAATAACTATTTCTCAAATCAAAATATTATATATATCCCAGAATTAGCTAAACAGGAAAGAATAAAATTATATAAACATATATTGGATATAAGCAATACAGAGTACGAAGAAGATCCTAATATAGAAATACTTTTAAATAATATACCTCCGTTTCCTTTAGACGTAGCACAGGCAGCGTATTATATTAAAAGTACTGGTATAACACCTGGTCAATACATAAACTATATTACAAAAAAGGATGATGACTTTCTAAACTTAGAAAAATCTATTTTTAACAATATTTCAAATTATACCAAGACAAGAAACAATATTATTGAGTTATCATTAGAGATGGTTCAACAGCAACAAAAAGAGGCCGCCGACCTCTTGTTATTGTTAAGTATAATAGATGTAGAACATATTCCAAAGCGTTTACTCGTAGCATATAAAAGCGAAATTATTATCAATACTTTTCTTCAAAACATGCGGAATTTTTCTTTAATCAAGAACGATAATCAATACGATAAAACTTTATCTTTACATCAATCTATTCAAGCTAGTTTCTTAAAAAATATAGATAAATCTATTCTGGAAAAAGACTATGATAATATAGCGCTATTTTTTATTAATTTTATAGAAAAGGAACTACAAGCGGATTCTATAAACGAAGATTTAGTATTGTTGATACCGCATCTAGAAACGCTATTAGATCACTATTATTCTTTTTCAGCTGACTCGGTTTTTGCAATCAGAAATATCGTAGGAAATTTATATAATCGATGTTTGAACGATTTACCTAAAGCCCTAAATATACTAGAATATGCTCGTGTAGTTAGTGCACAAAAAAACAATGTTATCAATATCAATTTAATACAAAACTCTATATACCTAAACAACGTTTATTATAAATTAGGCAACTTGAAAAAAGCAGAAGAATTCCTAGTGGAAGCTGAGCGAGTTTATCAAAGCAAAGTTAGTGCATACATTTCACCATATTTGGACTCTTTGTTACGGGAAGCAAGAATTAATCAACAGGCTGCATCGTCAAGTTAAGATAGCGAGGAATAAAAGTAATTGAACCTAGAGTTATAATGGATTATTCTAATTGAAACAATTAAAAGGAATAATTAAATGTTACCGCATATGCATAAAGCACCAAAGTGATCTTGCCCTAGTTTTCGGGACACATTGGGTTAAGCAGCCATGTTCACGACATAGCTCTGTTACCAGCACACCGCTTTCTGCTTGTTTTAATATTCCCAGTATTTGGCTCTCGCTGTATTTTTGGCTCATTGTAAAATTCCCTTTTTTATTATTGGAAAATTCTACTCTACACTACTACTAGTTTTTGGGGAATCACCCCATAAAATGGGCCGCATCTTCTTCTGCTGGTTGCTCAAACTGTTTCATAAACCATTCTATTTTAGTAACTTGTGTTTCCACGGTATGCGTAAGCGATGTATAGTTAGTCTCTAGGTCTAATATCCTATTTATAAAATCTGTTTGATATACTACCTGTAATAGGTTCAGCCTCTATTAAAGATTGTTGATAACTAATAGACTTGCATAACCTTTTTTTAATTTCTTTAGGCAGTATATATGCTTTGTTAATAAAGTGGTTACAAGTTTAGCCCTTAAAGCCAATCTAGCTCGACTAATTTAATCTACCTACTTTCTAGCAATAATTATTGAACTAGGTGCAACTTTAATTTCATCTTTCCAATTATATCCATCTGTATTTAAACCTTTTGGATCATGTGTTTTTAATAACGTTAAATCCGCTGCTTCAACCAACTCTACGTAGTCTTCTTTTGTCCAATAATAATCAAAAATCGTTAAATCTATATCTCTAAATTCAATCTTTACTCTTTGTCCACTAACTAGTGTTTTATTTTCAGGAAAATCAGTATTAAGTGTCAACCAATCATGGTTATATGTATTTTCATTACCCACAATAGCAATAAAAACACCGTCTTTCTTTAACACCCTAGAAATATCCTTTAATATTTCTAGTATTTCTTTTTTTGAACTTATTTCTAATAAAACAAAGCTACAAAATACTAAGTCATAAGTTTCTTGATCAAAAGGAATTCGTCCGCTATCAATTGTAATATACTCACCAACTGGATCAATGGATTTTGCCTTTTCCAACATTACTTCATTAATATCTACACCAGTAACATTGTATCCTAACGATTTTAAAAATAATGTTGATTCTCCACTGCCACTACCATAATCTAACGCCTTTTTTCCAAAAACATATTCCTTTAATATTTGAGGCATATCTCTATAAGGCAAATATGGAGTGCCTTTTATTTTGTACTTAGAGTATAATTTTGCATATAACTCGGGAGTTTCATTTTTATTTTCTAATATCATATATTTACTCCTTCTAAATTCCTTGTTCTTTCTTTTTAAAAATACCATAACACATGCTGCAAAAGGGGTAAATGCTAATTCATAAATAACAACTAAAATTTTTTGCCCTTCCTTATGCACTAAGCACTGTTCTCTATACACCTAAGCTCTTGCTCTGTTGCGTATAGTTTAAGCAATAAAATAAACTGTATATAATTAAATTATACGTGCAGTAATTGCGCACCACTATCTTATTAAAAAACTACTTAATTCCTTTAATAATTTATAAGAAAAAATATTTACTTGCCAATCAATTAATTAATGTTTGCATTATAAATACATTTTTTTATTAAAAAAAATTCAAATTAACACTTTTTATATAGGCTACATCTCAACCTTGAAAAAGGTTATTTTTTTTAATTTAATTTTATAACTACTTGACAAGAATTAATTTAATGCTTATTAAGATACGTATACACTAAGTTTAAAGTCTTTCAGATATTAAATAACTAAATTGCAAAATACCACTACAGATATATGAGAAAAATATTAAATAGTTTTTTTCGCGAAAAAATACACCCCCATTCGCAAAGAATAAACGACTCAAAAGAAAAACTTGCTGGCATAACTTCTAGGTTTGCTGACCATCTTGATTATACCGCCTTATTAAAGACCTCTGGATCTGAACTAGAAAAATTAAATGCAAAAATTAGTGATCTACAAGATAAAATCTTAAATTATGAAGTATTAGACGACGATGCTGCTGCTTCATCTCCCTCAATTTTGCAGCCAATTGATGATGCTGATGAAATGCCCTCTAAAAAAGCAATATTACAAAAGGAGTTAGAAAGTTACACTGAACTACATAAGATTACCACGGGCCGTGCAAACTATTATAAAGAACAATTATCTTTTCCTAAGAAAATAGCAGATCTAGAAAGTGAAATAGCTGCTGCTCAGGACGCTTTAGCCATGGAAGCAGGTGAGTTAAATAAATTGTTATTTGAAGGCGAAAAAAAATCATTCGTTATCTCTTGGACTAATAAATTAGGTATTTTTGAACCAAGCAATGATTCTGTTATAATGCATTATTTAGCGCATTATAACATAATGCATCTCGTATTACCGTCAATGCTAGATAATGCTTCAGTAATTGTTGAAAGAGAACTTGGAAGAAGAGAAAATGCACATACTGCAAAAGGATTAATTCTTGAAAGCTTAAGTATATTAGACAAATCAGGAACCCCACCTATTCAACAAGCTTTAGCAAATGACTCATTTGAGTCCTTTGACTATATATTGAAATTACCAGGATGTAAGAAGGGTTTTTTTGAAGTTGCTAAGAATGGTACAAATATTTTTCATCTAGCCATTTTAAAAGGAGTTTTCGAAAATTTAATCCCCTATATAGCAGGCGGATTAGACCAATTAAGAATTGATGAAGATTTTACTCAACCTGTCGGCACTATCAGAGACCATGTTAATTTGATGCTTGTAAGCCAAAATGATAAAGATTACTCTCCCGCAAAAATTGCTGCTTATGTTGCATCATCTAAAGCATTTGAATATATACACAATTCAAATGTACTTAAACTTGACTCAGGTGAGACTGAAGAACAAGTAGAAACCTATACCGCAGCTCGAATAATCTCAAGAACACTAGCCTCTGTGAAAGATTTACTAGATGATAGCAGGGAAAGAGATTATGAATCTAAAGAAGCATATCCAGATGAAAAAGATGGAGAAAGCGCTGGAGAAAGTCATGGTGGTGAAATAGCAGTTTATAAACGCATTCATACTTCAACAGTAACAAAAGAAGATTCGTTACTAGATTATCTTTTTACTGGATCAAGACACCTTGAAGTTTTTATTATAAATTTAGTTAACGAAGGTTGCTCTGAAATTTTTGACTCTATTTTGGCTCGACAAAGAATCACAGAAGATTTTGGCTTAGCGAAATATATTATACAAATAACTAAGCATGTTAGAG
>CAJQOE010000030.1 GCA_905479885.1 uncultured Rickettsiaceae bacterium
GTTCGTGGTATGGTGAAAAAAGTTCAGCATTTAATAAGTGTAGAAACTGTATAAAGTTTGGTAGGAAATTATGGAAATGAAATTAAATACATTATTTAACGTACCTGGATCTAAAAAACCAAGAAAAAGAGTTGGTAGAGGAATAGGTAGCGGCACAGGTAAAACTTGTGGTCGTGGTGTTAAGGGACAAAAATCTAGATCTGGTGTTGCGATCAAAACAGAAGGTGGTCAAATGCCTTTGATCAAGAGATTACCAAAAAGAGGTTTTAATTGTTCAAAATCAGTTGATTATACAGCTATAAGCATTGCAGATATTGAAGCTTTAATCGAAATGAAGCGTATTGATGTTAACACTAGTGTTAATAAAGAAATATTATTTGGCATTGGGTATATTAAAAGTATAAAAGTACCGGTAAAATTGTTAGGTGGTCTTGAAAAGACAAGTCATAAACTAACTATTGAATTGGATGCTTGTTCTGCTAGCGCAAAGTCAGTTATTGAAAACGCTGGCGGCAAAGTTTTATAAAGAAATATAATGCAAAAACCAAAAGGAGAACTTAGTAGTCGTATTTTATTCACCTTGAGTGTCTTGGTGGTTTGTAGAATTGGCTCCTTTGTACCTATTCCTGGAATAGATTCTGTGGCCTTAGCAAGCCTTGCTGAGCGTGCTCAAGGTGGTATTTTGGGTATGTTTAACATGCTTTCGGGTGGATCACTTGAAAGAATGTCAATATTTGCTTTGGCAATAATGCCCTATATTACAGCGTCGATTGTTATTCAGTTGATGACTATTGCATATAAACCTCTGGAAAACCTAAAAAAAGATGGAGAGGTTGGGCGTCGAAAGATCAATCAATTATCTAGATACTTAACGGTTTTGTTTGCTGCATTTCAAGCTTATGGAGTGACTTTGGGGTTAGAAGCAACCATTACCCCTTATGGCCCAGTAGTTATCGTGGATTCTATGATTTTCAAGGTGTCTACAGTCATTACATTAGTAGTTGGCACTATGTTTTTGATGTGGCTTGGAGAGCAAATTACTTCTAGAGGTATTGGAAACGGTACATCTTTGATTATTTTTATAGGAATAGTTTCTGGCTTGCCAAGCGCTGTTATTGGCATGTTTGAACTTTCACGTAAAGGTGCTATGTCACCATTAGCTGTTATAGCTATTTGTGCTGGGGTTTTAGTGATGATCCTGGTGATTATCTTCTTTGAGCGAGCTCAGAGACGGGTACTAGTGCAATATCCTAAACGCCAGGTAGGAAATAAAGTATATGGCGGTGATTCCACTCATATGCCATTAAAATTAAACACCTCAGGTGTAATACCACCGATTTTTGCAAGTTCAGTATTATTGTTCCCTGCAACGATTTCGGATTTTTCAGCCAGTGGTGATTCAGAAATTATGGCGATGTTTTCGCAATATTTAGGTCATGGTAAGCCTTTATTTATATTGTTATATGTATCGCTTATTATGTTTTTTAGTTTTTTCTATACAGCAGTAGTATTTAATTCTGAAGATACAGCCAATAATCTAAGAAAAAATGGGGCTTATGTACCTGGAAGAAGGCCTGGGAAGAATACAGCGGAATATTTTGATTATTTATTAACGCGCTTAACAGTAATTGGTAGTTTATATTTATCTGTTGTATGTATTGTTCCAGAGTTGTTGATGAATAAATATTCTGTAGCATTTGCTTTAGGTGGTACAAGTTTTTTAATCGTAGTTAATGTTGTGCTTGATACTTTTACTCAAATCCAAACACATTTATTTAGTGCTAGGTATGAAGGTTTGGTTAAAAAGATGAGGCTAAAAGACAGATGATAAAAAAAATAATACTTTTATTGGGGCTTCCTGGTTCAGGAAAAGGAACGCAGGGTGCTATTTTATCTAAGGAATTAGCTTTGCCGCATATATCCACGGGTGATATTTTTAGAAAGATGATTCTAGAGAAATCAAAAGAGTCTAAGATGTTAGCCGAATATATGGATGAAGGTAAGCTTGTACCAAGTGACTTAGTGAATAAAATAGTTAAGCAGTTTATTTTGTCAGATGAATGTCGCGAAGGATGTATTCTTGATGGGTATCCTAGGACGCTTAGACAAGCTGAATATTTTATTTCAAACATTGATACAAAAGTTAGCGTTATCTATTTAAAAATAGATGATGAAGTAGTGGTGAAGCGTATTCTAGGTAGAATAAGCTGCGCATCATGCGGTAAATTATATAATGAATATTTTGACAAGCCTAAAAAAGATGGGGTCTGTGATGAGTGCGGTGCTACTGAGTTTATAGCACGTGCTGATGACGATGAAGATACTATTTTAGCTAGGATAGAGGAGTATAAAAAAGAAACTTTGCCTTTAATCGAGTATTATAAACATAAGGGTAAATTTTTTACAGTGAATGCAGGGGAATCAAAGGAGCAAGTCGTGAATGAACTTGCTTCAATTATAAAAAAGATTTGACTTTGTCGAATATTTTTATATTATTCTGTTCTAATTATTTTAAAAGTCGGAGAGTTTTTTGTGGCAAGGATTGCAGGTGTAAATATTCCACCAAATAAAAGATTAGTTATTAGCTTAACTTATATATACGGCGTTGGTCTAACTTCGGCTCAGAAGATTTGTAAAAGTTCAAATCTATCAGAGAGCAAAAGAGTAAAAGATCTTGATGACCAAGAATTAATAACATTGCGTACAGAAATAGAAAAAAACTTCCAGGTAGAGGGCGATCTTCGTAGAGAAGTAAGTCTTAATATCAAAAAGAAGAAAGATATTCGTACATATCAAGGTTTAAGACATATCAGAAAATTACCTGTTCGTGGTCAGAATACCCATTCTAACGCTAGAACAAGAAAAGGTAAGGCTGTTGCTATTGCTGGTAAGAAGAAATAATTTAGAGATATAAACAATGAGTCCAACAAATAAAGCGAGTTCAGCGAACAAAGCTAAAAAGAAAAAGAAGAATATCAGCCTAGGAGTTGTGCATATTAAAGCAACTTTTAACAATACTATTGTTACAGTTACTGATGTACAAGGTAATGTGATAGCGATTTCTACTGCTGGTGCCCATGGTTTTAAAGGAGCTAAAAAAGCAACTCCATATGCAGCTCAAATTACTGTTGATAAAGTCTCTAATGAGGCAAAAGAGCACGGTCTGAAAACTGTATCTATCAGAGTTAAAGGCGCTGGGTCACAAAGAGAGTCAGCAATGAGAGCTGTTTTTAGTCAGAACTTTGTTGTTACTTCAATAACAGATGTATCAAGCGTCGCTCATAATGGAGTTAGAGCCCCAAAAAGAAGACGTACATAAGAAGAACAGACATAACGATAGAGAGTTAGGAAGAAGCATATGTTATCACTAAATAAAAATTGGCGTTCATTAATTAAACCATCTAAAATTGTATATGATGGCAATAATGATGATAGCAACATAGCAAATATTATCATTGAACCTTTGGAACGTGGCTTTGGTTTGACTTTAGGTAATGCGCTTAGAAGAGTCTTGTTGTCATCTCTACAGGGTGCGGCTATTACTGCATTAAAAATTCCTGGTGTTGAGCATGAGTTTTCTGCAAAATCAGGCGTTAAAGAAGATATAGTGGATATTGTTCTTAATTTAAAGAAAGTCTCTGTTAAGATGCATACTTCAGAAAGAAAAGTAGTTAGAATCAAGGCAAAAGGCCCTTGCGTTGTAACGGCTGGTATGATTGAAACTGGAACTGATGTAGAAATTCTTAATCCAGATCAGAAGATTTGTACTTTGTCTAAGGATGCTGAGCTTGAAATGGAGCTTTATTGTGAAATTGGTAAAGGATATGTTCCAGCAGCTAGTGCTAGTTCTAAGGATTTCCCGATAGGGGTTATTACTGTTGATGCATTATTTAGTCCAGTGAAGAAAGTATCTTATAAAGTTGAAGATACTCGTGTAGGTCAGGTAACGGATTATGATAAATTAATCATGAATATCGAAACAGACGCAACTATAACTCCTGAAATAGCTATAGCATTGTCAGCAAAGATATTACAAGATCAATTGCAATTATTTGTTACTTTTAAAGAAGAAGAGGAAGAGAAACAAGAAGTTCAAGAAGAGCTTGAATATAATCCAATTCTTCTTAAGAAAGTCGATGAGCTTGAACTGTCTGTTAGATCAAGAAATTGCCTACAAAACGATAATATCGTGTATATTGGTGATTTGGTTAATAAGACAGAAGCTGAAATGCTAAGAACTCAGAATTTTGGTAGAAAATCTTTGAATGAAATCAAAGAAGTGCTAGCAAAATTCAATTTAAAATTTGGTATGGAAATTAACGGCTGGCCTCCTGAAAATATAGAAGAGTTTGCTAAGAAATACGAAGACCCTTATTGATTTGGTGTGTGTTTAATCCGCAGATATTAGGATTAAATAATAATTCGCTATAAATATATTTAGTGAAATAACTGATGATTATAGAGTGCGATTAATAAAAATAGAGCTAATACTTACGGATTATTGTAAGAATTCGCTTTTTAAGTTGAATATTTAGGTAAAAGAAATGCGTCATAAGATTAAAGGAACAAAGTTAAATAGAACATCTTCCCATAGAAAGGCTATGTTTGCAAATATGGCAACCTCTTTGGTTATGAACGAGCAGATCAAGACTACTGTAACAAAAGCAAAAGCACTGCGCCCTTATATAGAGCAATTAGTGACTAAAGCGAGAAAGGGTACTTTAGCTGCTAGAAGAGATATCATTGCACGTGTTAGAGATAAAGCAGCTGCAGATAAGCTGATGTTAGTTTTAGCTGAAAGATACAAAGAACGTCCAGGTGGATATACAAGAGTTGTCAAAGCTGGTTTTAGATATGGTGACATGGCTCCAGTGGCGTATATAGAATTTGTTGATAGAGATGTAAGCGCTAAAGGTTGCATGACTCCTAAAACAGAACAAACAGAACAAGAAATTTAAGAATAAGGTTTAACTTATGGCAAATCATTCCGCTACAAAAAAATCAATTAAAAAACGATTACTAAGACTGCTATTAATAAAAGCAGAAAAACTCGTATCAAAACTTATATTAAAAGAGTTGTGGTAGCTGTGGAATCTGGTTTAGCACAAGAAGCTAATAAAGCTTTGATTGAAGCTCAATCAGAAATCATGAGAGGGGTTGCGTGTAACATTCTAAAAAAGAATACCGGCTCTAGAAAAATTAGCCGTTTAGCTAGCAGAGTTAAGGATATATCTTTAGGTGTTGCAGAAGGTGCAGCTGTCAAAGCTGAAAAGCCAGCGGTAAAAAAAGCTAAAGCAGCAGCTCCAAAGAAAGCTGAAGTGAAAAAAACAGTTGCAAAGAAGGCCGCCGTGAAAAAAGATGCATAATTAAATTGCATATTACATACATGTATTCTAAAAAAGGCGCCTTTATAGAGCGCCTTTTTTATTCTCCCGAGAGTAAATCTAGGCTTGCTATATGTTGTGTAAGTTCATCTACTATTATGTATTTACAGTATAAAGTGATCACAAATTTTACAGCTAGGGTGTATAAGTTGTAAACATCACAAAGAAGTATTAGTTTCAATAAAGACATCTAGATGCTGCCCAATGTAGATATTATCGGTATCGTAATTTATTTGGTAGATTATTTCAATAACTCTTGTATCTATTAATTCTGTTCTATTTTCAGCTAAACTACCTTTTTGTAACGCGTATGGTTCCACTCTTACAAAACTAAGTGGTATTTTGATGTTACTGTTACTTCTTAGAAAAGCATAGGCTTTTAGCTGTTTTTCAAAGCGCCAAATATCATTTTCATCTATTTGTACTCTTAAATATAGGGGGTGGATTTTTCCTAGTAGTATAGGGCTATTTTGGTCTTGTTCATTGCCGCTGATAAATTCACCTGGCGTAATACGTACTTTTAGTATTATTCCATCTATAGGAGAATTGATCATTGTTTTTTCAAGATCAATCTTTGCTAGTTGTAATTCTGCTTCGCTTTGATCAATTATAGTGTTTTTGATAGTTGTATCTGCTTGAGCGCGTTCTACGGCGAAATAACGTTTTTGTAAATCTTCTTGGCTAATACTACGCCCAGACTTTAATCCCTGTGCTCGCTTCAGACTATCTTGAGCATCTGATAAATTAATTTGACTAAGCTTGAGGGCGGCTTTTCCTCTAGCTAAGGAATGTAGTTTATTTTGGACTTCTGCTTTCGCACTTCTTTGGTCTAAGGTAAAGATAGTTTCACCGGCGGATACTTTATCTCCTTCGGTGACCATAACCTTGCTAACAATACCTGGAGCAAAGGAACCAATGCTCATATTACGGCTACTTGCTTCTACAAATCCTATACCAGCTATATTATATTCAAATGGTGATATGTGAGGGGTGGCTAAATTACTTGAGGGCGCATTTGCTTCTACTCCTGTGGTAAAAGCAAAAATTATTGACCAAATAATGCCGGTAATAGAGAGTAAAAGTAGAATATTTTTTCTTAACATTATAAAAATGGAAAGTGATATATTATTTTTCATGATCAGTACCTTTAGTTTCCTTTTCTATTATTCCATCATTGAGATGTAGAATTCTATTTGCGTATTTTAAAATACGAGTATCGTGCGTTACTATGATAAAGGTCGTATTAAGTTCTTTATTTATTTTCTGCATAAGTTCTATGATTTTAGTGCCGGTGACTAAATCTAAGGCGCTTGTTGGTTCATCACAGATTATAATTTGTGGTTTGTGCACGATTGACCTTGCAATAGCTACTCGTTGTTGTTGTCCGCCTGACAGAGCATTAGGATGTAAATAGGATTTATCATGGAGTCCTACTGTTTTTAATGTAGCAATAGCTTGTTTTATTGCTGCATGTCTTTCTGTACCGGATATCATTAATGGTATGGCAGTATTTTCTGCAATCGTTAATGTAGGAATGAGGTTATAAGATTGAAATACAAAGCCTATGTTTTTAGCACGAAACTTTAGCAAACCTTCAGAAGTCATTTTGTGGTAAGCTTTGTTCTTTACTACGCACTTACCAGAATCATATGGCAAAATTCCAGCGATTATAGAAATTAAAGTTGTTTTACCACATCCTGATGGTCCAGCAAGCATTAGGAAATCTCCATCTTTTATGTCTAAATTGACGGATTTTAATATATTAATTTTCAAATCGTTCTCTCCGAAAGATTTGTTGATGTTAATACAGGAAATGGCTAAGGACTTTGTCATATTATTCTCGGAATACACTTGCTGGATCTACAGAAGTTACTCTTCTTATACCAAGTAAGGCTGCAAAAGATATTATGATTAATACTCCTGCTGCTGAAAATAGAAGTAAAAAGGGCGGCATTCTGAAGGCTAAAACTTCATCTTGGAAGTAGAGGCCAAATAATGCAGTAATGCCTACTCCTATGCCATACCCAATAAATCCTACTGTTAATGCTTGTGTTAATACTATACGAATTAGCATATTGTTAGTAGCTCCCATGGCCTTTAATACTGCATAATGTTTTAGATTATCTAGAACAAAACCATAAAATGTTTGTCCAGCTATTGCAGCGCCTACAATAAAACCAAGTAATACAGTAATACCAAAATTTATTGGTATACCAGTGTTATGCAACCAATAATCTAAATTATGTTGTTTAAATTGTTCTGTAGTTTGAGCTTCTAGTTTTGTAATATTTATAATTTTTTCTGCAAGTGCATCATGATTTATTCCATGCTTTGCTTTTACTAAAATATAGCCTAAGCTTTTTCTGTCTTGAGGTGTGTAGTGTATTGCGTTGCTATAGGTTGTAAACATTTGTGGTTCTATAATAAAATTTCGTGTAGTTTTGACCATGCCAACAACTATTGCACGCTTATCATTTATTTCCAGAGTGTCTCCTATCGATAGTGCTCGTGATTGATTATCACCAATATTTACTCGTAACCTTGTGTTAGCGGCGTTTATATCAACAAAAACAGCATTTGGCCGTTTAAAATTATTTAGCATGTTAGTTGGTATTCTATAAGGAGCACCAATTAAAGTAGCATCATCAAGACCAGTAAGGTCTACGCTAGTAAAAGTGCCGTCAGGTAATTTTACGCTTGTCGCACCCTTATACATAGGGACCGCCCAAAGAACTCCTTTTATGCCACGTACCTTTAATAGCTCAATATCTCGAATTGGTTTGCTTTTTTCAACGAATTTTACGCCAGGATCCATAACCCAAATATCAGGTTCTGGCACGTCCTTTACTACGCTATACGTTCTAGTAAGTAGCCCTATGAATATAGCTGGTTGCTGGGTCATCATTTGCGCAGCAAAGGTTACTCCTAGAATCATGGTCAAGTATTTTGCACGATTACCGAAGAGCATTTGTAAAGCTATGTAATACATATTCCTATAATGTCTTCGATATGTGTCCTGTGTATAGTTGACGTGGGCGTGTAATTTTAAATTCTGGATCTTCCCACATTTCTTTCCATTGCGCTATCCACCCTGAAGTTCTAGCTAGAGCAAATAATACTGTAAACATTTGTGGGGGGATTCCCATAGCTTGGTAAATTATACCGGAGTAAAAATCAACGTTAGGATATAATTTGCGGTCAATGAAATATTGATCATTTAGAGCTATTTTTTCTAGTTCCATAGCAATATCTAGCATTGGATTGCCTTTTAATTGATCAAGTTCAGTAAGAACTTCTTGGCAAGTTTCTCTTAGCACAGCAGCGCGTGGATCGTAGTTTTTATAAACTCGATGTCCAAAACCCATGAGCCTAAATGGATCATTTTTATCTTTTGCGCGTTCTATACATTTGGGAATATTTTCTACAGTTCCAATTTCTGCAAGCATTTTTATGACAGCTTCATTGGCACCGCCATGAGCAGGGCCCCATAAGGAAGCTATACCAGCACTTACGCATGTAAAGGGATTGGGGCCAGAAGAACCGGCAGTACGTACAGTTGAGGTAGATGCATTTTGTTCGTGATCAGCATGCAAGATAAAGATTTTATCTAAGGCTTTAGCAAGAACAGGGTTTACTTTATATTGTTTATTAGGGCGCGCAAACATCATATGCAAAAAATTTGCAGTAAAAGAAAGATCATCATCTGGGTAAATAAAGGCTTGTCCGATGGAGTATTTGTAAGTCATTGCAGCGATAGTTGGCATTTTGGCAATCATTTTGATCGCACAGGATTCTCTCCCTTCTTGCGTGTTCATGTCAACTGTGTCGTGGTAGAAAGCTGAAAGTGATCCAACTACCGAAAGGATTACAGCCATTGGATGAGCAGAATGACGAAATGCTCCAAAAATATTACGAATTTGTTCGTTTACTAGCGAGTGATATGAAATATCCTCTTTAAAAGCAGAGTAGGTTGTTTTATTTGGTAAGTTGCCATTTAATAACAAATATGAAACTTCTAAGAAATCTTTGTTATTTGCTAAGTCCTTTATATCATATCCATGGTGCCTTAAAATACCCTTTTCGCCATCGATAAAAGTTATTTTTGAAGTACAAGAGGCGGTGGACATGAAACCAGGATCATAAGTAAAGTATCCAGTATCGTGGTATAATCTTGTTACATCTATAACATCAGGTCCGATCGAAGCTTTTTTTATTGGTAACTTGTATGTTTCATTTTTTATCTTTAATTCAGCAAATTCTTCACTCATCGTATAACCTGTATTATTAAATTTTTTACCTAAGTTATGTAGTCTACTTAATTTTGGCAATAATATTCAATCAAAACAAGAATATTGTAACAAACTTTTAATCAATTATTCTGTATAGCGGCCTTGTTGTCGTCTTAAGAGAGAAAGTTGAAGTCGTTCTATGCAAATAAGTAAGTGTACTACGCATTAGGCATTATATATTTTATCTCAATTATATATGAATTATTGGAATTCAGGGACATTAGTTTTTAAAAAATCTTGTATTTTCAATAAATCATACCAAGTGATTTTTTTTTGGGAAGGTTGACGTAATAAATATGCTGGATGAAAAATAGCTGTAGTCGGAATGGCTTCTGACAAATATTTATTGATATAAGGGTAATTGTTTTGACGAATTTCTGAAATGGCAGCTTTTTTCCCTAGTAGTGAGGTGGTAGCTGTGCTTCCAACTAAGATGATAAGCTTTGGTTTAATTAAAGCGATATGTTTTTCTACAAAAGGTTTGCAAATTTCAACCTCGGTATTAGTTGGGCGACGGTTCGCTGGGGGGCGCCAGAAAACGGTATTAGTAATATAAGCATTGGTTTTACGGCTGATATTAATAGATTCCAGCATTCTATCAAGCATAACTCCGCTTTCACCGCAAAAAGGAATGCCTAGTTCATCCTCGGTAGCACCCGGTGCTTCACCTAGGAGTAATATAGGAGCATTAGTTACGCCATCTGAAAATACTGTGTGCGTTGCGAATTCTTTTAATTCGCAACCGTTGAAATTTTCTATAAATTTGTATAATTCATCTAGGTTAGAGGCTTTATCTGCTAGCGCGCGTGCTTCTGTTATAACTGGACTATTATTGACAGCAGTTGGTTCCTGCGTGGCTACGGGCTTTACTTTTGTTGGTTTAACTATAGGAGCTTCGATTTTTACCTCGCTGACTTTTTGTTCTTTCAATGTTTTAATTAGTGAATTTTTACTATCTTTTTTCTCAGAACAATAATATTCTATGCCTGCGGATTTCAGCCATTTTAAGTTGTTTAATTTTTGCTGTAATTTATCCATAAATATTATTTATTACTATGACTCAATATAAATACTCTATACCAGAAGACTTGCATGGCTCAAGGTTAGACAAGGCTTTGAGTAGCCTTTGCCATGAATCATCCCGTAGCCAAATTCAGAAAGCGATCAAAAACAATCAGCTTATTCTTAATGGCCAGATTATTTCTAATTTATCCGCTAAGGTCAAGGAGAATGATGAAGTAGAAATAATTATTACAGAAGAAGTGCAAGCTGGTGTTTTGCCAGTAAATATCCCTCTGGATATTATTTATGAAGATGAAGATCTTATTGTAATAAATAAAAGTGCGAATATGACCGTGCATCCTGGAGCTGGCAATCATAATGACACTTTAGTGAATGCGTTATTGTATCATACTAATAGCTTGTCTGATGTTGGCGGCGAGTGTCGTCCTGGTATTGTGCATCGATTAGATAAAACTACATCTGGTTTAATGGTGGTGGCAAAAAATAATCAGGCGCACGTACATTTGGCGCAGCAGATTGAAACCAGAGAATTAACTCGTAGGTACAAAGCGCTAATTTGGGGAATGATTAAACCAACAGAGGGAATAATTAATTTCCCAATAGGTAGAAGTCGTTTGGATCGCAAGAAAATGTCCACCTTGAAATTTGGTGGAAAAACTGCAATTACTCATTATAAAACGTTAGAAATTTTCTGTGGGGGTTTATTTAGTATTGTTGAGTGTAAGCTAGAAACAGGTAGGACTCACCAAATACGGGTACATTTAAGTCATATTAAACACTCTATTGTTGGCGATCAAACTTATGGAAATAATAGCCGTAAAATTCATGGTTGCCCAGATGCGCTTAAAGAGCCTTTGGCTGCAATGAAACATCAAGCATTACATTCTTTTCATATAAGTTTTATTCATCCTAAAACTGATGAGAGATTAACTTTCGAAAAAGATGTGCCATCAGAATATAGTGATCTTGTTGAATTTATTCGCAAGTCTCGTTGACATGTATATAATTAGTAATTAACATGATTAGAGTAATAAAATTGGAATATCTGCACTATGAATAAATACAAGATTTTTTTAGTAACATTATTATCTATTGTTTTAAACGCTTGTACTGACAGCAGAGACGAAGATACTTGGTTGGTAGCAACTAGTGCCGATAATCCGCCATACGAACATATGCATAAGGGAGAAATTGTAGGTTTTGATATAGATTTAGTGATTGAAATAGGTAAGCATTTAGGCAAAAAAATTGAATTTAAAAACATGGAATTTCATGGATTACTTGCAGCTTTATCTAGTGAAAATGTTGATATGGTAGTTGCGGCTATGTCCATAACACCAGAGCGCTTAGCAAGAGTAGATTTTTCTACGCCATATACAGATGCAAGAATTGCTGTGTTATATAGAAAAAGTGATAAATTTCGTTCCGGAGAAGACTTAGAGGGTAAAGTAGTTGGTGCACAGCTCGGCACTATATGGACTTTAATCGCGCATGATATGTCTTCAAAATACCATTTTAATACTAAAGCTTTATCGAATAATTTAATGCTCGTAGAAGAATTGAAAAATAAGAGAATGGATGCAATTGTTTTAGAAGAATCGCAAGTTGAAAGATTTATACAAAAAAACCCAGAACTTGCCAGTTTTCCTGTTAAACAATATGGTTCATCATTTGCGATTGCTTTGCCAAAAGGGTCGCCTTTGAAAAAGAATATTGACCATACTATCAAGGCTTTAAAAAGCAATGGCACTATAGATGCATTATCTAAAAAATGGGGTGTGCTAGGTGCACAATGAGGAATTTAAAGAGGCTGTTGGTAAATTCCCAACGGGAGTAACGGTTATTTCTACATCTTATGATAATAAGTTGTGGGGATTCACTGCCAATTCTTTTGTATCAGTTTCTTTAACTCCCCCTCTTGTATCTTTTTGCCTTGATAAAGGATCAGGTAGTTTTAAAGCTTTTAATAAAATGGAGTACTTTGCGATTAATATATTGTCTAATGAACAAGCTGCTACGTCAAAACATTTTGCTAATAAAGGGAAAGATAAGTTTTCAAATATTGAGCACGAGATTAGTGAATTTTCAGGTAATCCACTAATTGTTGGAGCTGTATGTTTTATTGAATGTAAAAAATATAAGCAATTTGAATGTGGTGACCATGTGATTTTTGTTGGTGAAGTTGTACGGACAAAAATCGATCAGAGTAAACCTCCTTTACTATATTTTGCTAAGTCGTACAAGGAAATTCAATGAGTATAATTAAGATAGGTTTGTGTGGAATAAATGGTCGAATGGGTCAAGCTATTTGCGAATCAATTCGGAATAAAGGAGATAAATTTATACTAGCAGCTAGTCTTAGTAGCGCTCATGAAAAAGGTGATTTAGTCGAATTTTGTAACCATTCAGACATTATAATAGATTTTTCTAATGCACATGTGCTAGAAGAGCTAACTAAAGCTGCAATGCTATCTAAAACAAATCTTGTTGTAGGTACTACTGGACTGAAAAATAAGCACTTTACTTATCTTAAGGAGTTGTCAAAGCATGTAGCTGTATTATATGCAGCCAATACTAGCATAGGGGCAAATCTAATAGCTATGCTGGCGGCAAAGTCGGCAAAGATATTGCAAGAATATGATGTTGAGATTATAGAGGCGCATCATAGATATAAGCAAGATGCATCTTCAGGCACGGCTTTAATGATTGGAGAAAAAATTGCAGACGCAATAGGCGTTGATTTTACGACAAAGGCAGTATTTGATCGCGCGAATAAAGGCCCGCGTCAAGCTGGAGAAATAGGTTTTTCTTCGATTCGCGGAGGTGGTATTTTCGGTGAAAATGAGGTGCTGTTTGCTGGTGACAACGAAGTAGTGACAATTGGTTCGAGGGCCTTGTCTAGAGTTGCTTTTGCGGATGGAGCTTTATTTGCTGCGCAATGGTTATCCAATAAAAAAGCCGGGCTTTATTCTATGCAAGATGTTTTACAGCTATAGATAGTTTGCCTTTATTATTAAATATGCACATAAAAAGCTTGCCTTTTTGATAGAATTGCTCTAAAAATTGCTGAGTGTGCCCGCGTGATGGAATGGTAGACATAGTAGACTTAAAATCTGCGGAGCTTAGCTCGTGCCGGTTCAAGTCCGGCCGCGGGTACCACTTATCTAAATCATTCTGGTAGAACTATGTTTATCCAAACAGAAGAGACTCCAAATCCAAGTGCTTTAAAGTTTTTCCCTGGTAGTGAAGTTAGCCCAACTGGGCCAGTGTTTTTTAACACGCTTGAAGAGGCTGTACATAAAAGCCAATTAGCTGCAAAGATTTTTAATGTTTATGGCGTTGCAGCGGTATTTTATGGCACTGACTTTATTACTGTAACAAAAGCTGAAGACACTGATTGGAAGTTGATTAAGCCAGAAATTTTAATGGTCATAATGGATCATTTAGTTGCTGGTATGCCTGTGTTTGACGAAATGCAAAATATTCAAGAAATTGATACAGCTGGCATGTCGGACATTGAGAAGCAGATCGTTGAAATCATTGAAACTAGAGTGCGTCCTTCAGTAGCTATGGATGGCGGTGATATTGTGTATCAGGGTTTTGAAGATGGTGTAGTGTATTTACAATTACGCGGTGCTTGTTCTGGCTGTCCAAGCTCATCTATTACCTAAAAAAATGGTATAGAATCAATGCTACAGCATTACGTTCCTGAAGTTAAAGGTGTGGAAGCTGCAGAAGAATAGGAATTTTGATCACATGACAAGGCAAGAATCTTCTTTATCCATCTTGCAAAATATATATGGCTATAGCGAGTTCCGTGGGGAACAAGAGGCTATTATTGAGCAGGTAAATTCGGGAGGTAATGCTTTTGTTTTGATGCCAACTGGCGGCGGTAAGTCGCTATGTTATCAAATACCTGCAATGGTTAGGCATGGTGTAGGCATTATTATTTCACCATTAATTGCTTTAATGCATGACCAGGTAGTTGCGCTAAAGCAATTAGGGGTTAGAGCTGCTGCAATAAATTCTAGTATATCTGGTGATGCTGTTTGGGCTACAATTGAGCAAATTAGAAATAGCCAGTTGGACTTACTATACGTTGCTCCGGAGCGCTTATTAACTGATGATTTTCAAACATTAATTGCTGATCTGCCGATTGCTTTATTTGCTATAGATGAAGCGCATTGTGTTTCACAGTGGGGGCATGATTTTCGTCCGCATTATACGCAGCTTGGAATATTGGCAGATAAATACCCAGATGTACCACGGATAGCTCTAACTGCTACGGCAGATGCTCCAACGCGTCATGATATTATAGAAAAATTAAGGCTAACAGAGTGTAAATCCTTTATTGCTGGTTTTGATCGTCCTAATATTAATTATTCGATTGTTCCTAAAGATAATCCAAAACAACAATTATTAAAATTTATTCAAGTAAATCATTTGAAAAATAGTGGTATTGTTTATTGTTTATCGAGAAAAATGTGTGAAGAAGTTGCAGAGTTTCTTGTAGAAAAAAATTATGAAGCGTTGCCTTATCATGCTGGTATGAGCGCTGAATTACGGGCTAAAAATCAAGATATATTTTTACAAGGAGAAGGAATAATAATGGTAGCAACTATTGCATTTGGCATGGGTATAGATAAGCCTGATGTAAGATTTGTTGTACATATGACGATTCCTAAAAATATTGAAGGCTATTACCAAGAGACTGGCAGGGCTGGGCGTGATGGCTTACCTTCTGAGGCATTGATGATTTATGGTATGAGCGATGCCGCTATGCAGCGTACTTTTATTAATAACGGCGCCGCACCAGATAATCAAAAACGTATTGAACATCAAAAATTAAATGCATTACTCGGCTTGTGTGAAGCATCGCGTTGTCGTAGGCAAATTTTACTGGAGTATTTTGGCGATCAAGGAGCAGAGTGCAATAATTGTGATACTTGCCAAAATCCTCCTAAAACTTTTGATGGAATCGTTGCTGCTCAAAAGGCAATTTCTTGTGTTTACCGTACAGATCAACGTTTTGGTGTGGCTTATCTTATCGATGTTTTGCTAGGCAAAGAAACCGAAAGTATTATAGGATTTGGACATAATAGGATAAAAACTTTTGCAGTAGGTCTTGAGTATAGCCGCCAAGAATGGCAGAGTATTTTTCGTCAATTAGTGGCAGAGAATTTACTAATGGTGGATATTACCGGGCATGGTGGGATACATATTACCGCTCAGGGCATGGAGTTCTTAAAAAATAAACATGAATTGGCCTTATGTAAATATGAAGGTAAAGCGAAAAGTACTAAGCAGAAAGCCAAAATCTCTGTTGAGTTTACAAGCACAGGGGACGAAGCATTATATAGCGCCCTAAAAGCCAAAAGAACAGAGTTGGCTAAGCTAAATAATGTTCCGCCATACGTTATTTTTCATGATAAAACTCTCCAGGAAATGACAGTAATTAAACCAATATCGCGCGATTCTCTTCAGGAAATAAGTGGTGTTGGTAGTAATAAATTAGATAAATATGGTGATGTATTTATAGAGGTTATCGCGAGCTATATTAACTAGCAGCTATAAAAAGGCTATCTGATATTCAAATAGCCTTTTCGTGTTTATTCGGCCTCTTTAGTTTCTTCTTCGCTATTGCTCAAGCGCGCTTTTTCAATGGTACGGTCAAGGTCGACTTGGCTGCAAATCCCTAGTAATACTGGATCACGTTGACGTATATTGGTCATGTTCCAGTGGGAGCGATCACGAATAGCATCAATAGTAGATTTAGTTGTACCAATTAGCTTTATTATGGTTGAATCTTTAACATCAGGAAAATTTTTCAACAACCAATAAATTGCATCTGGTTTATCCTGGCGTCGTGCGATCGGAGTATAGTTAGCTCTTTTTTTGCCTTTAGTAACGGCTTCGTAGGCGGAGCTTAGTTTTAATTTCAATTGAGCTTGCGGGTTGCTGGCACAGCGTGCTAATTCATCTTTATCTAGTTGACCAGAGGTTATTGGGTCAACACCCATGATGCCTGCTGCGACTTCGCCATCTGCAATACCTTTAACTTCAAGCTCGTGCAGGCCACAAAAATCAGCTATTTGCTTAAATGTTAATGATGTGTTATCCACCAACCATACGGCAGTTGCTTTTTGCATTAATGGATATTTTTGCTTTTTGCTCATGTTATAGCTTCAATTTATTATTTAATAGATATTTTTCTACTAAGAAAAATACTCCTTTTGTGGGATAAAGTCAAACATTCTTATGATAGGCAATTATTCATTCACGCAGGGCTTTTACTATATCTTCCACCATTTTTTTTGCATCATCAAAGAGCATTAAAGTGTTATCTTGAAAAAATAATTCATTTTGTATACCAGCATAGCCAGAAGCCATAGATCTTTTTATAAATAGTACTGTCTTTGCAGCTCCAACATCAAGTATCGGCATGCCATAGATCGGGCTGGTTTCATCGGTCTTGGCGGCAGGATTGGTTACGTCATTAGCGCCAATGACCAGCGCTACATCAGTAGAGCTAAAATCACTATTAATTTCATCTAGCTCTAATACATCTTCATAATCAATGTTTGCTTCCGCAAGTAATACATTCATGTGACCCGGCATTCTTCCAGCTACTGGGTGAATAGCGAAACGTACGTTTACACCAGCGCTTTTTAATATTTGCGTCATTTCTTTGATAGCATGTTGGGATTGAGCTACCGCCATGCCATAACCTGGAACAATGATTACCGAGTCTGCTTGTTTCATTAAGAAGGCTGCATCTTCTGCGCTACTAACTTTAGCTACTCGATCATCTTCTGCATCAGCGTTTTTAGAAATTTTACTTTGCATGAAAGCGCCAAAAATCACATTAAACAGGGATCTATTCATAGCCTTGCACATAATGTAGCTTAAGATAGCGCCACTTGCGCCTACTAATGCGCCTGTAATGATAAGCAAGCTATTACCAAGAGTAAATCCTATACCTGCAGCGGCCCATCCAGAATATGAATTTAGCATCGAGACAACCACTGGCATGTCCGCGCCACCAATTGGAATTATTAGCAATATTCCAATTAGTAAAGATAGCAACACTAGGGAATGAAAAAGAAGTAAGCTTTCGCCTTTAGTGAAATAATAAATCAACGTGATAATAGATATGCTAATTAATAAGCAAATATATTGTTGTCCAAAAAATTTTATAGGCTTTGCTCCTATAAAACCTTGTAGTTTACCAAAAGCAATTATGGAACCGCTAAACGTAATCGCTCCAATTGCTGCTCCAAGTGACATTTCAATTAATGCTCCAGTGGGTACTGAACCAGCAACACCGATATTAAAATTATGTGGTGAGATTAGGGCAGCATACGCGACAATTACTGCAGCTAGCCCAACGAAGGAATGGAATCCTGCAACTAATTGAGGCATTGCGGTCATTGGGATTTTGCGGGCAATTACAGCTCCAACAATTGCTCCAAGGGATATAGTAATAATTAATGGGATCACTTGTGTAAATGCAGGAAAATTAAAAGTAGCAATCAGCGCTATCGTCATTCCAAGCATGCCAATTATACTGCCAGTTCTTGCAGATTTTGGTGATGATAAGCCCTTTAGTGCAAATATAAAGCAAATTG
This sequence comes from uncultured Rickettsiaceae bacterium, assembly GCA_905479885.1. Taxonomy (GTDB): domain Bacteria; phylum Pseudomonadota; class Alphaproteobacteria; order Rickettsiales; family Rickettsiaceae; genus Megaera_A. The sequence continues at coordinate 18,325 of CAJQOE010000030.1, forward strand.
CTGAGACTAGGTAAGAAAATTCTATTAATTGTGGGGTCATATTTTTATACTATTTAGCTATTTTTTTTTTAAACATTTCAAGCATTCTTTCGGTTACTACAAAGCCACCAAAAATATTTATTGAAGCAAAAAACGCAGCAATAAAACCTAGCACAGAAGAAATTCCGAATTCAGAAGTGCCGGCCGAAATTAGTGCGCCAATTATTATAATGCCTGAGATCGCGTTAGTTAGGGACATTAATGGGGTATGTAACGAAGGAGTTACCTTCCACACTACATAATATCCAACAAAGCAAGCTAAGGTAAAGATGGTTACAGCAAATACAAAGGGATCAACCCCAACAGTGATGGTTTCTGCTGGTTCTATAGTAATAGCTTGTAGTTTAGTTATTAAGGCAGTTGCTTTTTCGGCAATTGCAGTTGCGTCATTAATTGCTGTTGGTAATTGATTGCTCATAAATTTATACCTTAAATTTTTTATTAATCATTTTGCCATCAATGCCAATTAGCATTTCTTCGACTAGCTCGTCTTTAAAATCAAATTCCCCGTCTTTTACTGCGTAATTTACAAAGTTATAAAGATTTTTGGCGTATAATTTTGAACTATCGCTAGCAATTTTTGCTGCCATATTACTCCATCCGATAATTTTTACTCCGCGTTTGGAAATGATTTTATCAATGGATGAGTCATGCACATTGCCTCCAGACCCGGTAGCCATATCAACAATTACCGAGCCAGGACGCATTTTAGCTACCATCTCTCTAGTTACGATAATAGGGGCTTTTTTTCCTGGAATTTGTGCGGTAGTAATTACGATATCAAAACCAGCTATAATCTCGGATAAGAATTTTTCTTGTGTTAGGGCAAAATCTTTGCTTAATTCTTTTGCATATCCAGATTTATCTTCTGCGTCATGTTCTTTATCATTTGGATGGACAAATTTAGCACCCAAGCTTTCTACTTGTTCTTTGGTGGCTGCACGAACATCATATGCAGATACAGCGCTTCCTAATCTTTTTGCTGTAGCTATTGCCTGAAGGCCAGCTACACCAACTCCAATAATAAGAGTTTTTGTCGGAGAGATAGTTCCTGCTGCAGTCATCATCATGGGGAAAGCTCTGTCGTAATAATAGCTGGCTTCTATTACGGCGCGGTATCCCGCTAGGTTGCTTTGAGAAGATAATACATCCATATTTTGCGCCTTAGTAATTCTAGGCACTAATTCCATAGCAATGGTAGAAATTTTTTTCGATAGTGATTTTTCAATATATTCAAAATTCGTATATGGTGATAATAGGCCAATAATAATAGCGCCATTTTTTGCCATATCAATTTCATTGAATTCATCAATAAGCGGCGTTGGCTGCACCTTTAGGATGATATCGGCATCAGATAATATTTCTAAAGGGATGGTGGAGACATTAGCGCCAGCGTTTATATAATCAGTATCGGTGAAATTAGCAGCTAAGCCGATATTTTTTTCAACAAATACATTATAGCCTTTTGCTATAAACATTTTAGCGCTATCTGGAGTTATCGCAGTACGGCACTCGCCTTTAGCTTGTTCTTTGATGGCGGCAATTTTCATAGTATTAATTATTTTGTAGTTGAAATTATAGAACTTGGCCTTAGTATGGTTTGATATTAATTTATATCATGGTTATACAATTTTTATGCATAGCAAAACAACTAATTCACTATACATCTTCAATAGATATCTTATCAGTCTTGTTTTATTGTTCAATAGTCATTTAGCACTAGCTGTAGATTTTTCTGAAGAGATTAAATCATATATTATCAATATCAAATCCATAGCTGTTGAATTTGAACAATCAGATGCTAATGGACAAATTGCTCACGGTATGTTGATTATCGATAAACCTTATAAATTTCGTTGTAATTACTATGAGCCTTTTCCTATAGTTATTGTGGGGAATAAAAATTATATTTCAGTCTATGATTATGAAATGGAAAATTTAAGTCGAATCAAAGCTGATGAAAATATATTTCATTTTTTGCTTGTAGACAAAGTTAGCTTTGATGATCAGTTTGAAGTTTTGTTGGCAAAAGAACAGGGCAAGAATTATATAATAAAGCTCAAGCATCATGGATTAAATAAAGTTAGTGAGATTGTTTTTGAGAAAGAGTCAAAACAGATTCAAGCAATGAAAATTTTTGAAGAAAATAATGTTATTACTTTAGCTTTTGGTAAGACGCATATAATTCGTGATGTAGCGAAAAGTTTATTTATTATGCGAGATCCAGACATTTTTGACAAGCCAGAGCGCTTGAATAGGTTGCAATTACAAAAAAAGTTTAAAGAGTGAGGTTTAAGTCTTGCTCTGCGGGACTAAAACCATTATCTTTATGCATGGCTAGTGTTGGGCGTTTGTTTTGTTTAGTTGGTCAGGTCTGAAAAGAAGCAGCCAGAGCATTACTTAGCGGGTCAACGCTAGCTATTATTTTTGAATCGGTGTTAGAAATCATATAGATTTATGTCAAAAAGCAATTCTAGCTATACTCCATTTGCTCGTAAATATCGACCTTCGAAATTTTCGGAGCTTCTGGGGCAAGAAGTATTGGTAAAGACTCTTACCTATTGTATTCAAAATAATCGTTTAGCACAGGCGCACCTGCTCACGGGGATCCGCGGGGTAGGGAAGACGTCTTCTGCGCGCATTATCGCCAAGACAGTGAATTGTACGGACCTGCAGTTAAATAAAGAGCAGATCACTTCTTGTGATAAATGCAAAAACTGCGAAAGTTTTAATAAACATAGTCATCCAGATATTATCGAAATCGACGCTGCTAGTAAAACAAGTGTTGATGATATTAGAGAAATAATTGAAAGTAGCGAATATAGACCGCTCTTAGGTCGAATGAAATTTTTTATCATCGATGAAATACATATGCTTTCTAAAAGTGCATTTAATGCGCTTCTGAAAGTTATAGAAGAACCGCCAGAGCATGTGATATTTATTTTTGCTACTACAGAAGTGCAAAAAATTCCTTTGACGGTTATATCTAGATGCCAGAGATATGATTTGCGTAGGTTAACTTTTGATGAAATTCATTCGTTAGTAAGTAATATTGCCAAGAGTGAAAATATAGCGTTCGAAGAAGAAGCCCTGAAGATCATTGCAATAAAATCAGAAGGATCAGCGCGTGATGCAGTGACTATGATAGATCAAGCTGCTAGCTATGTGCATAATGCAAGTAAATCGGATGTTGTTACGGCTGAAATTATTGGTCAAATGCTTGGTTTGCTTGGTACTAATACAATTTTAAAGTTCACGCAACTAATTATAGCAAATGACCCATCAGGGGCCATAAACTTGCTTGAAGATATTTATGCTAAAGCTAATAGTTTAGAATATTTTGTGCAGACTATGGCAGATTTTATGGCGGAACTAAGCAAGTCGAAAGTAATCCCTAATTACCATAATCCATTATATCAAAGCTATTCTACTGAAATATCTGATATTTTAATTGGAACCAGTCTATCAAGAATTACGATTTTGTGGCAAATTTTCAGCAATGGTGTTAGTGAAATTAAGCAATCACACAACGAGCTAGTAATGGCACAAATGCTTATTATAAAAGCAATTTATGCATGTAATTTGCCAAGTGCTGAAGATATTATGGATGCTGGTGATAATCTTGCGACACAACCACCAGTTATTGCTATTGATTCGACCCAAAAAAAAGTAGAAATAGAAGTAGTTACTCCAGCTGATGAAATTTTTGAATTCCTGAAATATTGTCATGATAAAACAGATATGGAGACATACTATTTATTATTAAATGAAGTGGAAGTAAAGGAGTTTGAGGCAGGGAGGCTAGCACTTGCTGGCAATATAAATATAACAATTGCTGCGCATATTGAAAAATTATTAGAGAGTTGGTCTGGTAAGAGTTGGAAAGTGCAAATATCTAAGCAGGATAAAATTATTTCGCTAAAGGAGAAAATGCTTGATAAAGCTAGACAAGCTGGCGATTATCAAGTAATAAAAAATAAATTTCCAGATGCAAATATTTCGGATATAATTTTAAAATAAATAAGATAGAGGGTAAAAAAAATGAATATAAATCAGCTAATGAAGCAAGCGCAATCAATGCAAAAAAAGATGAAAGAAATGCAGGAAGAGATCGCTTCAAAAGAATTTGAAGGCAAAGCGGGAGGCGGTTTGATATCTGTTGTCATGAGTGGTGCTGGCGAAATGCGTAAAGTGTCTATAGATCCGTCATTAATACAGTCAGACGATAAAGAAATGCTAGAAGATCTGATTGTTGCTGCGCACAATGAAGCTAAAACAAAAGCCGATGAAGAGTCGAAAAACAACATGAGCGGCGCATTTGGTGATATGGGTGGATTGCCTGGCATGAATTTCTAATATTGGATCATGCAAAAAACGACCGGCCCAGATCAATTGATATACCTCTTTTCTAAATTACCAGGGCTTGGTACTAGATCAGCAAGAAGAATAGTTTTGCATTTATTGCAAGATAAGGATCTGAGATTAAAGGGATTGATTGAAGGGCTAGAAGACGCCGCTAATAAAATCAATAATTGTCAAATTTGTGGTAATGTTGATTATAGCGTTGTATGCAGCATTTGTGCTAATGAATCGCGCAAAAGTAATATTATTGCTGTGGTTGAAACAGTTGCAGAATTATGGGCAATTGAACGGAGTGAAGTCTTTCAAGGCACATATCATGTGCTTGGCACTACTCTTTCTAGAACAAATAATAGAAATCCACTAGAGTTGCGACTACCTGCGCTGCGCGAGCGTTGTAAGCAAAACGACACAGAAGAATTGATAATTGCCACTAACGCAACTTTAGAAGGGCAAACTACTGCATATTTTATTACTGAGTATTTTAGAGATTATCCAATAAAAATTTCTCGACTAGCAAGCGGTATACCAGTTGGTGGTGAGCTTGATTATCTAGATGAAGGTACTTTATCTGCTGCGTTATCGAGTAGGCATTTATTTGAGTGATTTAGGGTTATAAATGTTCTGAATATTATTGTTTTTATCAGGTGTTGATGGGTATAATTATACTAGTTTGTTAATATTAAAAAGGTAACTAAATATGTCTAAGAAAAAATCCTCTGCAAAAGCAAAAGCTGAAGCTACTTTTGATCAGCAATTCGATGCATTGATACTACCACTTCTAACACCTGAAATTATTGCTAGTCTTTTACAGGATCAGCAGTTTGTTAAAGAGGTGGTGCGTGAAACAAAACAAGCTCTTGCTAATCCTAGTGACGTACAGCAATTGGGTGCAAAATATAGTTTTAATACAAAAGATGTTGAAACTGGCTTGGAGCAGACAATAGAAGATTTAACGGCTCTTCTGGGCGATGATAGTGAATAATACATTGATAATTTTTAATTGTTAGTCTTAGACGTTGCGTCTTAAAAGCTACTCGCTCTTAATGTTTTGGCCATTGCGCGTAAAAATCTTGCAATTACTACCTTTTCAAGAGTAAAATGCTTATATTAGTTGTGATTTTTAGGAGAGAGTAATTTTAGTGTCCAAAAATTTTAAGCAGACAAGTTTTCTATTTGGTAGCAATTCGGTGTTTATTGAAGAATTGTATCAGCAATACCTACAGGATGCTAGTTCGGTAGATCCTAGTTGGGTTGAATTTTTTGCAAGTCAAAATGATGTTTTTCCTTTGAAGAGTACTTCAAAGGTTATTATTAAAGATGCCCCTAACACTCAAATTAATAAAGCAGTGGCGGTTTCTGGTAATTTAGCAGAAAATTCTTTAAGAGCTAAGTTTATGATCATGGCTTATCGTGAGCATGGTCATTATCTAGCTGAGCTTGATCCCTTGTCTTTGGAAATAAAAAAAGCACGCACTGATCTAAAATTAACATTAGAAGATTTTGGTTTTACCAAAGAGCAATTGTCTGAAACAATAGACGTTACTGGTGAGTTTAGTGATCTAACAACATGTACAGTAGACCAACTTGTCGAGGTTTTGGACCGTACGTATTCTGGCAGTATAGCTGCCGAGTTTTCACACGTTGAAAATAATACTGAACAAAAATGGTTGTATGATCAGTTAGAAAATGCAAATACTCACGCAATGTTTTCTCTTGAAGATAAAAAGAGAATGCTGAAAGATTTGGTTGAAGTTGAAGGTTTTGAGCAATATTTGCACACAAAATTCTCAGGTGCTAAACGGTTCTCTATAGAAGGCGGCGATGCTTCTATTGTCTGTTTAGAATCGGTAATTAATTTGTCAGCGGAAGATGGTGCCGAGGAAGCTGTTTTGGGGTTGGCGCATCGAGGTCGCTTATCTACTTTAACTAAAGTTATGCAAAAGCCATATAGAGCTGTATTGTCTGAATTTATGGGTACTAGCGCATTTCCAACAGATTTAAATGTCTCTGGCGATGTGAAATATCATATGGGTTTTTCTTCGGATAAAGTAACTCCATCTGGACGCAAGATTCATTTATCATTAACGCCAAACCCATCTCACCTAGAGGCAGTAAATCCTGTAGTGGCTGGTAAAGTACGTGCCAAACAAGATTGTTTAGGGCGTGATCGTAAGAAAGTAGTTGGCATATTAGTGCATGGCGATGCAGCATTCTGTGGACAAGGTGTTGTTGCAGAAAGCTTAGTTATGTCTGGCTTGAAGCCATATGAAGTAGGTGGTATTTTTCATTTAGTAATTAATAACCAAATTGGTTTTACAGCTAATGCTTATGATTCAAGGGTTGGGCGTTATTGTACAGAAGTTGCCAAGATGGTTGGCGCGCCAATAATACATGTCAACGGAGATGATATCGAGGCGGTAGTGGTGGCAACTAAAATAGCTTGTGATTACCGTGTTAAATTTGGTAAGGATGTAGTTGTGGACATTATATGTTATCGTAAATATGGGCATAATGAAGGTGATGAGCCGATGTACACCCAGGCTGTAATGTATAATGTTATCAAAACAAAACCAACTCCAGCTGCTATATATGCAGAAAAATTAGTTTCTCAGTCAGAGATAGGCGCAGATTATTATGAGCAGTTAAAAGGGGAATTTAAAAATCATCTTGATAAAGAGTTTGCACAAGTTGAATCTTATAAACCAAGAGCGCAATGGCTAGAAGGGAATTGGTCAGGTTTTGATCGTTCAAGCGAAACTAACTTAAAAACTGGCGTGGCTAAATCTGTACTACTAAATATGTGTAAGGATTTATGTACTATTCCGGAGTCTTTTTCTGCAAATAAGAAAATAGCCAAATTACTCTCAAATAGAGCTGAGTCTGTCAGTAAAGGTGACTCATTAGATTGGGCAACGGCTGAATTGCTAGCTTATGGTACATTGTTAAAGGAAGGTATGCCAGTTAGAATCACTGGACAAGATGTTGGTCGTGGAACTTTCTCTCATAGGCACGCGGTACTGCACTCACAAACAGATAAATCAATTTATGAACCATTAAATAATATTTCAAAAGATCAGGCGTTTTTTGAGATTGCTGATAGTAACCTTTCAGAATATGGAGTGCTTGGATTTGAGTATGGCTATTCTTTAGTCAACCCAAACCAGTTAGTAATTTGGGAAGGGCAGTTTGGTGATTTCTGTAATGGCGCTCAAATTATTTTTGATCAATTTATTTCGTCAGCTGAAACTAAATGGTTGCGTATGAGTGGTTTGGTATGCCTATTACCAAATGGTATGGAAGGGCAAGGCCCAGAGCATAGCTCTGCAAGGTTAGAACGCTTCTTGCAGCTTTGCGCAGAAGATAATATGCAAGTAGTATATCCCACGACTCCAGCTTCTATATTTCATTTATTACGTCGTCAGTTATTGCGTAATTTTAGAAAGCCGTTAATCGTTATGTCACCAAAATCATTATTGCGCCATAAGCTGGCGGTATCGGATATTTCTGCTTTTGATGAAAATACATCATTTGTACCAGTGATAGATGAAATTGATAAAGATATAAAAGCAAGTGCGGTAAAAAAAGTAGTGTTCTGCTCGGGTAAAGTATATTACGACTTGCTTGAGGCGCGTAGAGAGCAGAAAATAAAAGATATAGCCATTATACGTCTCGAGCAATTATATCCTTTTGAAAAAGCTATTATTGTTAAAATAATGCAAAAATATTCAAAAGCTACAGAGTATGTTTGGTGTCAAGAAGAGCCTAGGAATATGGGTGGGTGGAGATATATCAGAGCACATATGGAAGAAGCGCTAAAACAAGCTTCTATAAAAAAAGCAATAAATTTTGTTGGTAGGGCAGAGGCATCTTCGCCGGCTGTTGGTTATTTGTATGTACATAATAAACAGCAAGAAGCATTAGTAAAAGAAGCCCTTGATATTTAAGAGTATATTATAGAATTTAAGAAGATTTGGAGACGTAAATTATGAGTGTTGGAATTGTAGTACCTCCTTTAGGGGAATCTGTTTCTGAAGCAACGATTGCCAAATGGTTTAAGCAACCAGGCGATGCAGTGAAAGTAGATGAATTATTACTCGAACTTGAGACAGAAAAAGTAACTTTAGAAGTAAACGCTACAGCAGAAGGCGTGCTGGAATCTATTGATGCAGCAGAAGATACTACCGTGACAGTAGGGCAAGTAGTAGGTAAAATTAAAGCAGGTAGCACACCAGATGTGCCGTCGGCTCCGAGTGCAGCTGCGGCACCTGCTGCCCCTTCTACTAACGCAGCTCCTGTTTCTTCTGTAACAGATAGAAAAGTAGATCCTGCAACGACAATGCCTCCGTCAGTGCAAAAATTAGTTACTGAGAGTAATTTAAATCCTGCGAATATTCCAGCAACTGGTAAAGATGGTCGCATTAATAAGGGTGATGTGTTAAGTGCGCTGAGCAACCCTGTTTCAACACAAGCACTGTCTCCAACCTTGGAAGGTGACGACAGGCCAGTTGAACGCATACGTATGTCACGCTTACGTAAGACTATAGCGCAGCGTTTAAAAGATTCACAAAATACAGCTGCAATCTTGAGTACATTTAACGAAATGGATATGAGTAAAGTGATGGCACTACGCGCAAGACATCGCGATGCTTTCCAAGAGAAACACGGCGTCAAGCTTGGTTTTATGTCGTTCTTTGTAAAGGCGATTATCAGCGCTCTTAAAGCGGTACCATCTGTGAATGCAGAAATGGAAGGTGATGACATAATATATAAGCAATATTATGATATCGGCGTCGCTGTGGGAACAGAGCAAGGGCTTGTAGTGCCTATAGTTAGAAACGCAGATAGAATGAGTTTTTCCGAAATAGAAAAAGAAATTGTTTCATTAGCTGTTCGCGCTAGAGATGGTAAATTAGCTATGTCTGATTTAACCGGTGGAACATTTTCTGTAACAAATGGCGGGGTCTATGGTTCGTTGCTATCAACCCCAATCATCAATCCACCACAAACAGGTATTATTGGTTTGCATAATACACAGGAACGACCAGTAGTTATAGATGGTAAGATTGAGATTCGTCCAATGATGTATACTGCCCTTTCCTATGATCATAGAGTGATTGATGGTAAAGACGCAGTTACCTTCTTAGTGAAAGTTAAAGAAGCTATAGAAGATCCAGAGAGGTTATTAATTGATATTTAAAAGGAGGAAGTAAAATGTTACAATTTGAACACGCCGAAGTTTTAAGTAGAGTATTAGCAGAACTAAAAAATACAGTAGAAGAATACCCAGCAAATGTAAATATAACTGGTAATGAATCTAGTATGTACATGGATATAGACATCTAACTAAAATCTTCCCACCCAAACAATTATTAATTATTTGGGTGGGATAACAATATTAGCAGCTACCTTTATATGAAGTTACAAATTATAGCAGTTGGTAAGATAGCTGGAGAGCAAGCTGCTATCGTCAAGCATTACCAAAAAATGATTGGTTGGCAAGTGCAGAATACTGAGCTTGCTTACTCAAAGAAATTATCAGAAAAACAAATAAAGCAACATGAAGCAAAGCTTATCCAAGATAAGATTGTTAAAGGCGCGTACGTTGTTGTTCTGGACGTACTGGGCAAACAGATAAGTAGTGAGATATTCAGCGATATATTTAAATCACAAATGATGTGTGGTAGAAATGTAGACTTTATTATTGGAGGTGCCTTTGGTTTAGACGCATCAATATTGTCATTGGCAGACATGACATTATCTCTTTCAAAAATGACCTTTCCTCATCAAATTGCTAAATTACTCTTATTTGAACAAATATATAGAGCTCAGACTATTTTGGATAATCATCCGTACCATAAATAATTGTTTGTCCATATGTTTGTATTAATAACACGAATTAAGGATCAAAAGTTTTAGATAGGGTTTATTCTAATTTTGTTGTGCAAGTTATAGTCTAAAACTCATCTAAGCCTTCTGCAACCTATGATTTAAAAAGCTCTTGTTTTTGATTCGCCTTAGAGTAGTGTAAAATCTATCAGCACACTGGCGTTAATATATAAAAAAACACTTCCCAACATACAATTTTTAGGTGTATTAATTAAATATGGTAATTAATACATAGGTGGTTATGTCAGATATTAAATATAAACTTAATAAGTATCAAAAAGAATCAATATTACTTTTACAAATAGGTACTTTTCTTGAATATTTTGATTTGATGCTTTATGTGCACATGGCAGTTGTGCTTAACGAATTATTTTTTCCAAAAACGGATCCTAAAATGGCAGCGATTTTAGCTGCTTTTGCTTTTTGCTCTACTTATGTATTAAGACCATTTGGGGCGCTAATATTCGGCTATATTGGTGATAATTATGGAAGAAAGCCAACAGTTATTATCACTACTTCCTTAATGGCTTTAAGTTGTTTAACTATGGCAACCCTTCCTACTTATGCAGATATAGGTATTACTGCAGCAGTGATCGTTTCTTTGTTACGAATAATACAAGGAATGAGCTCAATGGGTGAAGTTATGGGTGCTCGTATATATATTACTGAAATTACTAAACCACCAGTTCAATATTCAGCTGTATGTTATGTATCGATTTCTGTTGCGCTTGGTTCCATTTCCGCTTTGGGCGTTGCGACTTTAGCGACAAGAGTTGGTTTTAACTGGAGAATTGCTTTTATATTTGGTATGGTAATTGCCCTAGTCGGTATAGTTGCGCGTACGAGGCTACGCGAAACCCCTGATTTTGCTGATGCAAAGCGTAAAATGCAAAATACTCTTAACTTGGCTACAGAAGGTGGGTTAGATAAACCTGCAGCCTTATTATTGAAGACAAATTATGCATGGGACGAGAAGGTTAATAAGAAAAGTTTCTTCCATTTTTTTAGTGTATTTTGTGGTTGGCCTCTTTCTTTTTATTTGGCGTATATATATTTTATTCCAACCTTAAAAGACTCTTGTGGCTATACATCTGCAGATATTATCCTGCATAATTTTTATTTATCGCTATTTCAATTATTTACAAATATAGTAATTCTTTTTTTAACTAAAAGAATTTATCCGTTATACATATCGAAATTTATTGGCTTCTTTTTCCTTTTTTCTCTTTTTATTATGCCATTTGTAATGAATGGAAGCCCTAACAATTATACGATATTTTTAATACAAATATTATTTGTATCGGGTCTTAGAGAAACTCCATCTGACCCTATTCTAATAAAGCATTTTCCAGTATTTAAACGTTTTACAGCTGCTACCTTTGGTTATGCCTTGTCAAGGGCTGTAATGTATATATTTATATCTTTTGGGCTTGTTTATCTAACGAATTGGTTTGGATATTATGGTGTTTGGATATTAGCATTTCCAATAACTTTCTTCTGGCTTAAGGCTGTTTTCTATTACTCTTCTTTAGAAAAAGCTGTAGGCCATTACCCAAAGAAAGGAGAGTGGCAAGTTGAGGGTTAATAATTAATATAGTAAATGTATGGCTTCTGTGACTAGATATCTCCGAACACTGCCGGATCAATATCCTATTACCATTCGTAAATTTAAGGGTAAGAATTTAGATGGATTATATAAATAATATCTTAGCCGCCGAGATTTGGGGTATTAAGTTGAAATATTAGGTTTTTCTTAAGCGGGTAGTACTAAGCTTTGCTTTTACAGTAATAAGGTATAGAGCGGTTGTATTAGCAACTGTTTCTAGCCATTATTTTAATTTGTATTTTAAGAGAGATGGTGCCGGATGTCGGATTCGAACTGACGACCGACCGCTTACAAGGCGGTTGCTCTACCACTGAGCTAATCCGGCAATATATAGTACATAAGTACTAAAGGTAAGGGTGCTCGAGTGCACCCTTAGAAATTATTTAGCAGCTTTTTGTTCTTTTTTAGATGGTTTAGTTGTTTGAGCTTTTTCTTTGATTGCCATTTTTCTCAAAATTGTATCTGGTAATTTAATACCAGCTGCTTTGATGAAATGTGCAACACGCTCAGTTGGTTGTGCTCCTTGAGCTAACCAATGTTCGATACGATCTGCTTTAAGAGTAACACGTTCGCCATCTTCTTTTTTTAGTAAAGGATTATACGTACCAATTTTTTCGATGAAATCACCGTCTCTTGGAGCACGTGCATCTGCTACAACTACTCTATAATAAGGGCGTTTTTTGGCGCCACCTCTTGCTAAACGAATCTTAACTGCCATATATACAAAACTCTACTTAATTTTTTCTTCCTTAAATTCAACATGCTTACGCACTTTAGGATCGTACTTTCTAAAAGATAACTTTTCAGTTAAAGTTTTAGGATTACGCTTCTTCACAAGGTAGTATCCAGTTCCTGCTGTGCTAACTAGCTTCACCAGAAGATTTTTACTTTTTTTCTTAGACACAGTCTTTAACCTTTTTAAAAACAATTTTTCATAAAATATCCTAGGTAAAATATAACTAGAAGCACCAATAGTCAAGAGTAAAGTTAGCCAAACATGCAATGAAATGATTATTTATCAAATAATAGTTTATGTATTTTGAAAAAATAACCGAATATAGCAAAGATTATAATGGCGCAGCCTATGGTGCCAAGCAACATTCCAGCTTTAATAATGAATCGATCCGTATAGAAAAAATCATTTAAATAATATTGAGTTAGTACAATAAAACCAACCATAAACACAGAACAAATAATTATTTTTAAAGAAAATAACAATGTGTCGTAACCTATTTGAAAGTTACCATATTGCTTAGCATGTTTATTTAATAAATAAACATTGAGCCAAGCTGCAATAGTAGAACCTAGGGCAATACCTACGTGACCAAAGGGAATCATGAGTAATATATTTAGAGTAACGTTGGTAATAATAGAATATATAGTAATTTTGAAAGGCGTTTTAGTATCTAGATTTGCATAAAATATAGGTGTTAGGATTTTGCCTAAAATAAAAGCTGGCAAACCTAGAGAAAAAGCCATTAATGCGTATGAAGTTTGTAGAGTATCGTTAGCGGTAAATTGACCGCGCTCATAAATAAAATGTATAATTGGTGTAGCTAATACAAATAATCCACACATTGCAGGAATTGAAATTGCTGCAGCTATTTTTATAGATTTATTTTGTAAGTTATTAGCTTCGATATGTTGTTTCTTCTTATACATCCGTGACAATTCCGGCAGCAATATTGTGCCAAAGGTAACTCCTATTAGGGACATAGGCAGTTGATATAAGCGATCTGCATAAGATAAGATAGAAACTGCTCCAGGTAAAAAACTTGCAATAGATTGCGAAATAAATAAATTTATTTGCTGTGCGCCAGAGCTCATAGTAGCTGGCCCCATTTTTTTAAGTAATATTGTGACGTCTTTATCTTTTGGTCTAAATAATAATGGAAAATTAAGCCCCGCTCGCGTTAGACAATAATACATAAAAGCAACTTG
>CAJQOE010000031.1 GCA_905479885.1 uncultured Rickettsiaceae bacterium
TTTATAAGCTGCAGTAGTGTACTTAAATACAGCTAGCATTTCACCATATTTTAATTTTCCCAAGCTCTGTTGTTGCTTGACATCTGCCTGCGCGATACGTTCAGCAAATACCTCACGGCTTGGTGATTTTGCATGCATCGTACCGTCATTTTCATATGCCTTAACGGATTCACTGTCTAGTGACATCTGAGTTAAATTTACTTCACTCAATAGCTCACTAAAATTAATTTTTTCTCCATTATGCTCTACATATAGTACATTGCCATCTTTGGTAAATTGTGCTTGTTTAGGCACGCGGGTTTTATCCGCTATAACTTCTTTTACAATATTTTCAAATAAACGAGTTTCTTCATTTTTATTTATAGGACCCATAGCATATTCATATAATGCTGCGTCGTTTGACACTTCCTTAATCGTACCTTTTAATTTATTTTTTGCTATTAATTCATCAACATTTTTTTTTCCCGCCATAATAAATAACCTTTAAATAAAATATTTACTTATTTAAAGAATACTATTACTAACTTTTCAAAAACAAGTTTTTTCAATGTTTTTTAAAATTAATTTCTGTTTTTATCTTTTAATGTAACTATCTGCGTTATATATTATCTAAATATAATAAATAAAACTGCCAGATGACCATTAAACTCCTTTCCAATAGTACTATTAATAAAATATCAGCTGGTGAAGTGATTGAACGCCCTTCTTCTGTAGTAAAGGAGCTGGTAGAAAACTCTATTGATGCTGGAGCAACAAAAATAGAAATCACACTAGAATGCGCTGGAAAGAACTTAATCATTATCAAAGATAATGGTATGGGTATGAGCAAAGACGAACTAGAACTAGCTATCCAACGCCATGCCACTTCTAAGCAGATGAAGATGATTTACTTAATATTAATAGCTTTGGCTTTAGAGGCGAAGCGTTACCTTCTATTGGTGCTATAAGTAAATTTAAAATTACTTCTAAAACACATGGAACAGATAATGCTCATACACTTAGTATAATAGGTAGCAAACTTGAACCAACTACACTAGCAACCAGCAACCCAGGTACAGTAATTGAAGTGCGGGATTTATTCTTTGCAACGCCCGCAAGATTAAAATTTCTTAGAACTGATAGAACAGAATTAAATGCATCTATACAAATTATTAAAAAAATTGCCATTGCGCATCCACATATTGCTTTTTCTTTAATTCATGATGGCAAGGAACTAATCAAAGTAAAAACTCGTACTGATAACAATGACGAGAATATCAAAAATAGAATAGCCGAAATAATAGGCACTGAGTTTACAGAAAATGCAGCAATAGTTGCTTTTGCTAGAGATGATATAGAAATTTATGGCTATACATCCCTTCCAACCTACAATCGAGCTTCAGCAGAGGATCAATTTTTGTTTATCAACAATAGACCAGTAAAAGATAAGGTACTAAACATAGCGCTGAAAGTTGCTTATCAGGATTATTTAGCTCGTGATCGCCACCCAGTATCCGCGTTATTTATAAAAGTCAGCCCACAATTTGTAGACGTAAATGTACATCCAGCAAAAACTGAAGTGCGTTTTCATGATCCCAATTTAATTAGAGGGCTAGTAATTAGCGCTATTCGAGATGCTTTAAATAGCTCTAGCAACAGAGTATCAACGACTCCAGCTGCATCAGCTATTAATTATATGCAAGTGAACCAGCGAAGTAATCAATTCAAAGAAAATAATAACTCACAAGCTCGTTTCCAAATGCCTATAAATAGAAATAATAGCCCTGCAATCCCTAGAGCTGACTATTTACTTATGGAAAGTAAACCGCATTCTATCGTAGAAGAAGAGCTAGTTATCGCACAAAATTTTAGTAATTTCCCGCTAGGCGCGGCTAAAGCTCAATTACACGGTACATATATAATTTCTCAAACTAATGATAGCATAATAATAACAGATCAACATGCAGCGCATGAGCGTATTGGATATGAACAAATAAAAAAACAAATAGAAAAAGACGGTTTAATCAAGCAAAGGCTATTAATCCCTGAAATAGTAGAACTTCCAGATGCAGAGCGTGCTGATCTATTACATGATAATAAAGCAACATTATATAAGTTGGGTTTGGCTATAGAAAAATTTGGTGAAAAATCGATCATTGTTTCAGAAATGCCTAGTTTAGTAGGTGATGTGAACCCATCACAAATTATATCTGACCTTGCTGACCATTTTGCTGAGTCTGGAGAAAATATAGCACTGACTGAATTGATAGAACATGTAACCGAAACATATGCCTGCCATTACGCTATAAGAGCTGGCAGACAGCTCAAAGGCGACGAGATGAATGAATTACTACGTCAGATGGAAGCTACTCCATTTTCTGGGCAATGCAATCATGGTCGGCAAACTTATGTTGAGCTTAAACTCAAAGATATTGAAAAATTATTTGGTCGCAAATAAATGGTTGAATGGATATCTCTACCTGGCCTTACTCCATACGATAAAGCAATGGATCTTATGGAACAAAAATTACAAGCTGTAATTAATGGCCATAATGAGGCTATATTTCTTCTTGAACACCCCGATATATATACAGCAGGAACGAGTTACAATGATAACGAGCTGCATAATAACAATAATATACCAGTTACCTACACTGGGCGCGGGGGTAAAATTACTTATCATGGACCAGGACAACGGGTTATTTATCCTATATTAAACCTCAATAACGCCAATCGAAGCGCTGATATCAAATTATATGTTAGAAATTTAGAAGAATGGATAATTAGTAGTCTAACTCAATTAGGGCTCAAGGCTTATACTATCAAAGACATGGTAGGCATATGGGTGTTTCATGGTAATACACATGCAAAAATTGCTGCTATAGGGGTTAGAATTAAAAAATGGGTAACTTATCATGGTATTGCTGTCAACGTTAGCACTAATCTTGAAAACTACTCTGGGATAATACCTTGTGGAATAGATAATTTTCCAGTAACCTCGTTACAAGAGTTGGGAGTTGAAATATCAATATCTGATTTTGACTCTATATTACAAACAGAATTTAAAATGATATTTTAATGAAAATAATAAAGTTAGTATTGGCATTCCTAGCACTCCTATGGTGTTCAATATTGCTCCTATGGGGTACAGGATTTTTTTACTTCTTACATATCACTAGTAATATTTCAAATGATAATAGAAACGTTACAGATGCCATTGTAATTTTTGGCGGTAGTCAACAGAATTTATATTCTGGAGTACAACTTTTAAAATTAGGTTATGCGCCTCTTGCGTTTATTACCGGGCATAAACCAAGCGAAGAATACCAAAATTTTCTTAAAACACAGCATGTATCCCCAGAACAATTTATTTTTGATAAATCTATAGCCAGTAATAAATCTAATCATGCAATGGATGCGATGATATTTCTTAAAAAATACCAATTTAATTCCATGCGTTTAGTAGTAAAATCATACCAACTACCAAGAGCTATGCTGGAAATAAAATCTAAAATTTCACCAGACATAATTGTTATTCCACACCCTATTTCACAAAAACAAGCGAATTACACTTTAATTTTTGAAGAATATACTCAATATATTTTAGTCCTTATGGCCTCTTTTATAGGAAAAGAAGATGAACTCAATCTATCATATACTTGATAAACATCCAGCAATTTATCAAGAGGATATGCAGATAGAATATGAAAATCTAGCTCAAGAATTAGTAGATTCTGGGCGCCTCAGAATAGATACTGATTATTACTGTAATTTCATCCATTTTAATGACCCGCATGACAAAGTGAATGTTGTGTTTAGTCATGCTGAACTTACCAAACCAGAATTAGTACCTATCACGAAATCTACCCTTACACATTTATATAAAATACAAAACAAACAAATATCAGATAAAAAATTAAGCTCTACGATGATGCATCTTAATAAACAATTAGGAAAGCTTCTATCAGTTAGCGATGAGCTTACAATGCAGCTTGCACGTATTTTTGTACAATCCGCACATCCAATAGTTATTAAATGGATGCTCAGAGATAAAGTAGAAATATTCATTACCTACTCTCATAGCATTGGTGATGTTATGAACATACAGACTTGGAAACGTGCTGGCACAAATAGCGGCATGCAGAGCACTGATGGTAGCAATGTATGCATTTATGTATCTTGTGGCGGCGATCCATTTGCTAAGAACAATGATACTAACCCTATACATGGAAACGGATGGGCAGCAGTCGCCCGTCTACAAATTATAGCTGGCCAAGAAATTGGGCATTATGCTGATATAAAGCGTGATCATAAAGGCAACCAAATAACTCGTCATTCAGCTAATTTTTCCTGCTCTCGGGCAACCCCACATGTCAAAGAAGGTAGAAAAAATGATATTATACGATGTTCAAACCTGTTGAATAAATTACTCAAAAATGGCATGAGTAAACTTATAACATTAGAAAAGAAACTTAAATTTTATGATCAACAAAAACTATCTGGACTGCGAGTTTGGTGGATCAAACTGTTTATCCAAAAATATCGGAAAAAAATCTTACGCTTTGCAAATAATCATAAAATGCATTTTATAAAACGCTTTGAGCGTGAAAAATATATGGGCTTGATGATAGCAGCTATGATTGAGGATATGCAATCTCATTTGTCGCCAATTGCCGACGTCTATAAGCGTGACAACCCAGATGCAGAAGAAGCCATAAGCTGCGTTGAAGCGCTAGCGCGCGTGCCACAGCAAGTAATGAAATGGGGATATCTAACAACCAGAGCTACAATGCATGATTTATACAAAGTATATTATAGCGAAGTCATACCTTCATTGATCGAAAATTATAACCATTTGACAGCTACAAATTACAAAAGGAACTATTCTGTTCCAAAGCAAAACATGCTACAAAGAATCCTAGCAAAATTAGGCCTAACTGGCAAAAAAAACAAATTTAAATTTACGGAAATACGAGATGTGTAATTCTCTACTTGCGTACATACCTACCAGGCGCCATTTCTATAAATTCTAATTTATTATAATCAATAGAATTTTCTAACTTACCACTTCTTCCTTGCAGCGATTTATGCCACCTATTCCACCATGAACGATTATTTAGTGATGCTTGCTTTAACCAAGTTTTTGCATCGTCTGATAAATCATTTCCTATCATGTAAGAATATTTTGTATTATCTGCTGGATTGACAATTCCAGCCACATGACCAGCTTCGGTTAAGCAGAATGTTTTATCACCTTTTAAGTGTTTATAACCATCATAAACGGATTCCCATAAAGCAATATGATCGCCTTTTGCCGCAAGGGAGAATGAAGGTACATTTATCTTAGAAATGTCAATTTTCGTTTTAAGCATTTCAAGTGCGCCTGGTTTAATTAACTTATTGTCTATATACATATTCTGTAGATAATATATATACATTTTAGCTGGCAAATTGGTAGAGTCTGCATTCCAATATAATATATCAAATGCTGCAGGAGCTTTGCCTAAAAGGTAATTATTTACAAAAAACGACCAGACTAAATCGTTAGCTCGTATTAAACTAAAGCTATTAGACAAGTAGCTACCATCTAAGTAACCTTTGGTGTTAACGTCTTTTGCTATAAATTCTAAAGAGTCTTCGTTAATTAACGCTCCTATTTCACCCGGTTCTGCAAAATCAATTAAAGTAGTTAGGAAAGTCGCGCTATTTATATAATCTTTTTTCTTGTTCTTTAAATAGCTTAAAGCAACTGCTAGTAAAGTACCACCTATGCAATAACCAACTGCGTTGATTTTTTTATAACCTAACTTTTTGATTTGTTCATAGGGTTCTAAAATACCTTCTTGTAGGTAATGTTCAAAATCTTTTGCAGCTAATTTCTTTTTTGGATTAATCCAAGAAACTAAAAAAACTTGAAAATTATTGTCTACGAGCCACTTCACAAAGGAATTTTTTTCAGAAAGGTCTAGTATATAATATTTATTTATCCAGGGCGGTATAATGAATATTGGTACTGCATGTACTTTTTCTTTAGGCTCATAACAGATTAACTGCACCAAATCATTTTCATATATTACCTTGCCCTTAGTCGCTGCAATATTTTTTCCAACTTTGAATGAATTTTTATCTGTAGTAGAAATATTAAACAAACCGCCGGGTTTTTTAATATCCTGAAGGAAATTTTCTATACCATGGACGATATTATCCATACCGCTTTCTAAAGACTCACGAATCACCTCAGGATTGCTAAAAGCAAAATTCGATGGTGAGGCCGCATCGATAAATTGCTGCGCAGTAAATTCTGCATAACGCTTAACATTTTTATCTAAATCGTATTGCTGGACGCTTTTTTTCATCCAATCGGACGTAATGAAGTAATATTGTTTAATAAAATCAAAATACACACTCTGTTGCCAAGCCGGATCTTTAAATCGACGATCAAAAATTAGCTCTTCTTTTTTGCCGCTTTGTTCTTGGCCAATGAATTTACTGACCGAATCAGCTATTAGTTTTTGAAAGTCAGCTATATATTCTACATTTAATTCAGTAAATTTATCTGGATGCTCAAAAAATTGTTCCAACATCTTAGTTACCATTTCTTGGTTTCTCTTGTGGTCAGTGTATTTTAAAGCAGCAGGAGTAATTTTATTTTCTAAAACATACTGAAAAATTTCCTGATAATAAACAGTAGCCTTATTAAAATTATTTAAAAATTCATCGTGTGAAATCATTCTTTTATCCAATTTGATAACGACTTTAATGCCCTATCAGATAAAGCTTTATAACGATCTTTTTTTGATCTAATCTTCTCTTCAAGCGGCGGCACTAAGCCAAAATTAATATTCATAGGCTGAAAGGTAGAAGATTCAGCGCCATAAGTTAAATGCATAAGCAAACTACCAATTGACGTATCTGCAGGTGGGATACTCACCTTACTATTTTGCATTTCATGCGCTGAAAAAATACCAGCTAACAATCCCATTGCTGCGCTTTCAACATATCCTTCAACCCCCGTAATCTGCCCAGCAAACCTCACGTTTGGCTGTATTTTCAACTCTAACTGAGAACCAAGCAATTTAGGACTATTAATGAATGTATTACGATGTAGACCGCCTAGTCTAGCAAATTCAGCATTTTCAAGACCTGGGAGGCTTGAAAAAATTTCTTTCTGTAACCCATATTTTAATTTAGTCTGGAATCCAACCATGTTGTACAAAGTACCCAATAAATTATCCTGGCGTAACTGTAAAACAGCATAAGATTTTTCTCCAGGTGAGTGTGGATTGGTTAATCCCACTGGCTTCATTGGACCAAAACGCAAAGTTTCACGCCCACGTTCAGCCATGACTTCTATTGGCAAGCACCCGTTAAAATATGGAGTGTCTTTTTCCCATTCTTTAAACTCAGTTTTTTCTCCAGTAAGCAAAGCATCAACAAAATTATTGTATTGCTCCTTATTTAATGGGCAATTAATATAATCTTTGCCATCGCCACCTGGCCCTACTTTGTCATATCTGGATTGAAACCAAGCAATATCAAAATCAATAGTCTCTTTATATACAATCGGAGCAATGGCATCAAAAAATGCTAACTTATCCTCACCAGTAATTTGCATTATTTTAGCACTTAAAGCATCTGATGTTAGTGGGCCCGTGGCAATAATCCACTGACCTTCTGTAGCAATAGAATCAATTTCTTTACGTATGATGTT
>CAJQOE010000032.1 GCA_905479885.1 uncultured Rickettsiaceae bacterium
TCCGCCTGGTTTTCTGACAGATATATTAGCGTCGCAACGCATAGAACCTTGATCCATATTGCCATCACAAGAGCCAACATAACGAAATAATGTTCTCAGTTTTTTTACATATTCTGCTGCTTCATATGGCGAACTCATGTCGGGTTCTGTCACTACTTCCATTAAGGCAATTCCAGAACGATTCAAATCGATTAAACTATATTCTGGGTGCTGATCATGAATGGATTTCCCTGCATCTTGCTCTAGGTGAATACGATTAATTCTAATTCTTTTCTCAGAACCATCTTCTGTTCTTATATGCAAATGCCCGTTCTGCACTATTGGTATATAAAATTGTGAGATCTGATAACCTTGCGGCAAATCTGCATAAAAATAATTTTTTCTATCAAAGACTGAGAGCTTATTAATTTCTGCATTAATTCCAAGGCCAGTTTTAATAGCCTGCTCCACGCAATATTTATTAAGCACTGGGAGCATACCAGGCAATGCTGCATCAACTAAAGAAACTTGAGTATTTGGCGCTGCGCCGAACTCGGTTGCTGCTCCTGAAAACAACTTAGCTTTTGACGAAACTTGTGCATGTACCTCAAGCCCAATTACATATTCCCATTCACCGGTATTTCCTGTTATATAAGCCATTAAAATCCTCTTGGTGTAAAGTCAATATCTGATACTGCCAACTCGATTGCTGCTGATGCACGTAGCAAATTATACTCATCAAATGCTGGGGCAACTAATTGCATTCCAAGCGGCAAGCCATTAGATGAAAGCGCCGTTGGCACAGATGTACATGGAAGGCCTGCAAGGCTTGCTGGAATTGTAAAAATATCATTCAAATACATAGAAAGAGGATCATCTTGCCTTTCTCCAATACCAAAAGCTGCCGTTGGTGTTGATGGTAATAAAATTATATCTGCTTTTGTATAAGCTGCTTTAAAGTCATTAGCAATCAATCGACGCACCTTTTGTGCCTTCAAATAATAAGCATCCATATGGCTAGAAGATAATACATATGCCCCGATCATAATACGGCGCTTAACTTCTTCACCAAAACCTTCCGTACGCGTGTTAATGTACATTTCTTCTAGATTAAGGCCAGTTTTATCCGTTCTATGACCATAACGTACGCCATCATATCTAGAAAGATTTGAAGACGCCTCAGCTGGTGCAATTACGTAATAAACTGATAATGCATATTTTGCATTTGGCAACTTAATATCAACAATTTCAGCGCCTGCAGCTTTCATCATATCGATAGAATCTTGCCACATTTTAATGATCTCACTACTAACGCCCTCTAACTCCATGAGATCAGTCGGCACGCCTACTTTCATGCCTTTAACCGATTGACTACAAGCTGATACTAATTCTGGCACAGCTTTATCGATTGAGGTTGAATCATTCTCATCAAAACCCATCATGGCTTCTAGCATTAGGGCAGCATCTGAAGCTGATCTAGTAAAGACGCCAGCTTGATCCAGAGAACTAGCAAAAGCAACCATACCCCATCTTGAGCATCTTCCATAAGTTGGTTTAATACCAAAAGTACCAGTAAATGCCGCTGGCTGTCTAATTGAACCACCCGTATCGCTTCCAAGCGCCGCCATTGCAGCAAAACTACTTACCGCCGCTGCAGAACCACCAGAAGACCCACCAGGAACTAGGTCTTGATCAGAACCATTCACCTTCCAAGGGTTAATTACATTACCAAAATAGCTAGTCATATTAGAAGAACCCATGGCAAATTCATCCATATTTGCCTTGCCGATCATTATAGTACCGCAATCTGCAATCTTCCGACTTACAGTAGATTCATAGGTTGGCACAAAATTACTGAGCATCTTCGAGCCAGCAGTAGTTTTAACCCCTTTAGTACAAAACAAATCCTTTACTCCAATTGGAATCCCTTCCAATTTACGCTCTGAACCATTTTGATAACGCTTATCAGCCTGTTCTGCCATAATTTTTGCCGAGTCAAACGTCTCAGTAATATAGCTGTTTAAAGGTTTAACTTTTTCCGCCTGAATAATGTGCGCATTAACAAGCTCCGTGGAAGTAAATTCTTTATTTTTTAAACCATGCAGAGCATCTGTGATTGATAATTTTATTAGTTCTTTCATATTATTCAATTACCTTTGGTACAACAAAACATTTTATTTCTTTAGCGAACTCAGCGCCCTTTTCTGGAATATTTTTAAACAGATTTGCTGACTCATCTGCTGTAGTCACTTTATCTTCAAGCATTCTCTGGTCCATATCACACACAGACCTAAGAGGTTCTACTTCAGAACAATCAACATTTTTCAACTCATCTATCATATTAATAACGCTAGTGAGCTTTAAGGAGAAAGCTTGACTTTCTGCCACCGTGAAATTTAGTTTAGCTAATTTCTGTAGCTTCTTTAATTCTATCTCTGTAATCATTTTTACTACTTTTTCTTTTTACGTCTATTGCTACTAGCATCGGTTGTTTTATTGAATCTACCGATATTTTTTACAAATTTTTGTACACCGGTTTGTTCTGTACCATGTGTTTTTGTATAATGGTTATGCGTTGAAATATTTTCATTTTGCATATCGGTTAAAAGGCTTGCTTCTATAACCTTGTTATTATCGTTAAAAGTGATTTTCACAATACGCTGTGTGATAACTTTTGCTTCAAACCACGCACGCTTACTGAGCGATCTTTGTATGTAATACCAAGTATTATCAGTATAATCTGGTATATAAGTCGGTGTTCCAACAAGGCCAGCTACTTCTTTTTTGCTAGGTTTTTTATTATTAATTTCTGCAACAGCTTTATCACTAACAAACTGCCCTCTGACTTCCATAGTCTGGCATCCAGATAAAATTAACAAGGTGATTATAGTAAGTAATGGAGTCAAATATGTCTTTAAATTCATCATAAAAATTATTTATATTAAAAATACTATAGATTTCGTAAGTGAAATATAATATAATGCGCAGCAGTTTGACAGTACTTTTTTAAAAATCTTGTATAAATATACTTTATTGAGGGATAAATAATGGCAGTTCCAAAGAAAAAAACATCTAAATCCAAGCGCAACATGAGAAGATCTCATGATGCTTTAAGCAGAATTAATGTAATCATCGACAAAGATACTGGTGAATACAGACGCCCACATCATATTGATACAAGCAGTGGTTCTTATAATGATAAACAAATTGTTATAACAAAAACTGACGATAGCGACGTAGAGTAGGAATAAATGGCCTCAAAAATCATAGGATCTGGAGGCTATTTACCAGAAAAAATTCTGACCAACCAAGATCTAGCACAATCTATTGATACTAGCGATGAGTGGATTCGCTCAAGAACTGGTATTACCCAAAGACATATCGCTGCCGAAGATGAGTATAGCTCTCATATGGCGCATAAAGCTGCACTAGCGGCAATAAAAGATGCTGGTATAAATCCAAGCGACATTGATCTAATTATTGCCTGCACCAATACTCCAGATAACAGCTTCCCAGGTATAGCCAATAAACTACAAGGCTATTTAGGCCTTGGCACCATCCCATCGTTTGATTTACAAGCCATATGCTCTGGATTTGTTTACGGTATGCAAGTATCTGATAATATGATCAAATCTGGGAAATACAAAACGGTTCTATTAGTTTGCTCAGAAAAAATGTCTTCTCTCCTAGATTGGGAAAACCGTAAAACTTGCGTGCTGTTCGGGGATGGCGCAGGAGCGGTAATTTTACAGAATGACGATTCAGACTCTGGCATAATTGACAGCGAGCTCTATTCAGATGGCTCTATGTACGATATTCTCTATACTGACGGTGGAGTAAGCATGAATGGCCAAAGCGGTACTGTACAAATGAAAGGCCCGGAAGTATTTAAACACGCTATCGAAAAAATGACTGAATCAGTCAAGAGTTTGCTGCATAGCAATAATATGACTATATCTGATATTGATTATTTCATTCCTCACCAAGCTAACCTTCGAATAATAAACAACATAGTAGCAAAATTTGCTATAGATGATGACAAAGTAGTCACTACTATTGCCAAACACGCAAATTGCTCTGCGGCCTCTATACCACTCGCACTATCAGAATTAAAAGCCTCTAAAGACATTAAAACAGGCGATATACTAGTCTTCACCGCTTTTGGCGCAGGTGCAACCTGGGGCTCAATAATTGTTAGGTGGTAACTTTTCCTCTAGACTATTTATGTATACTAATTTACAGTAATAACACAATGATCTCTAGGAAAGAATGAAAGAGCCAGACACAATTACGAAAGAAAAAATAGCTGAACAACTTAAAAACAACTTAGGACTATCATCGCTGATTTGTGAAGATATAACTCTTCATATGTTTTCTGAGTTACTAGAAATGACACAAAACACAAACAAAACCACTCTGCAAAACTTTGGGACTTGGAAAATTAATTATAAAGATACCAGGCCAGGGTTTAATATAAAAACTGGAAACGCTGTATCAATTAAAGCTCGAAATGTACTAAGATTCACTCCAGCAAAAGCTTTCAAAAAACAAATAAATGATACTAATGCTGACTAAAAAATATTTTTCTATAGCGGAAACATCAAAGTTGAGCGGTTTGCCAACACATAAACTAAGGTACATAGAGAAATCTGATCCTAATATTGAAGTAATACAAATACGCGGCAGAAGATATTATACTAAAGCTAATATAGACTACATCAATCACATATATTCCACTTCTTTACCTAATACCCCCTCTAAGGCTACTATCAATAGAAACCCTAAAATTATTGCTAAAATAGACCAACTACTTACGAAATTTTCAAAACTTGCTGGAATAGATTGATCAGATATAATTTAGACTTTAAGCACTATAAGGCTTAGGAAAATAATGAATAAATACAAAATAGAAAACCAAAATAATTTTTTAGCTTTACTAAAGTCCTTATCATCAAATAACAAAAATGTATGATATAAAAATATAATACTCATTACAGAAGATATCACTAAATATCCTATATTAGCTATCTGCAAAAAATAAGGCATGGCTACAGTAACTACCATTAATATACTATATAATATAATTTGTTTTTTAGTATAAGCCTCACCTTTTATTACCGGCATCATAGGCACACTACAATCACGATAATCTTGTAGACGAAATAACGCTAGAGCCCAAGAATGAGGCGGGGTCCACATAAAAATAATCGCGAATAATGTAAATGATTGTAGCGAAATATCACCAGTTACTGCTGCCCAACCTATCATCGGTGGAAAAGCACCAGCTGCACCACCAATAACCACGTTTTGTACAGAACTGCGCTTCAACCACATTGTATAAATAAACACGTAATATAGTATAGTTAGAGCTAATAACCCAGCAGATATTATATTCACACATAATGCCATTAATAATACAGAAATCACACCTGTAATCACGCCAAAGGACAAGGCTTCATCTGCTTCAATCGCTCCTGTGATTATAGGACGTTTTTGTGTCCTTTTCATGATCGCATCAATATCACGATCATACCACATATTAATTGCAGCAGCAGACCCCGCACCAATCGTTACAAATAAAATCGCTGCAAAGGCAATCACTGGGTGAATCTTACCAGGTGCAATCCATAACCCACAAAATGCAGTAAAAACCACGAGTGACATTACTCGTGGTTTCATTAACATAATATAATCCTTTACTGATGGTCCGGTATCAGATTCAAGGCCAGTGGCAGCATAAGTTTTTGTCATACTATTTTATCACCGGTTGCTTCTCATATGTGTGATACGGAGGTGGCGAATCTACTGTCCATTCCAGAGTATCAGCACCGTCACCCCAAGGGTTTTGCGGGCATTTTTTACCAAATTTCAAAGTATAAAAAATAATAAATACAAAGAAGAAGGCAGCAAACATAGACAGCAACGATCCCATCGAAGAAACAAAATTCCAACCAGCAAATGCATCCGGATAATCTGGTATTCTTCGTGGCATTCCAGCAAGGCCTAGAAAATGCTGAGGAAAGAATGTCAAATTAACGCCGATAAATGTCAGCCAAAAATGTACTTTACCCATCCATTCAGGATATTGCTTACCAGACATTTTACCAAACCAATAATAAAACCCAGCAAAGGCTGTAAACAAAGCACCAAGCGACATCGTATAATGGAAGTGCGCAACAATATAATAAGTATCATGCAATACTCGATCTAAAGCTGAATTGGAAAGAATGATTCCAGTTACTCCACCAATCGTAAACAAAATAATAAAGCCGATCGAAAATAACATTGGCGTCTTAAGGCTAATAGATCCACCCCACATGGTTGCAATCCAGCTGAATATTTTAATTCCAGTTGGCACTGCGATCACCATCGTACCTGCTGTAAAATAAAGTAACGCATTATACGACAAACCAACGGTGAACATATGGTGCGCCCAAACGATAAACCCAATAAAAGCAATAATCGCCATCGCGCATACCATCGCCGTGTAACCAAAAATTGGCTTGCGTGAAAATGTAGCAATCACTTGAGATACTATGCCAAAACCAGGAAGGATAATTATATAAACTTCAGGATGACCAAAAAACCAAAATAAATGCTGAAATAATATAGGATCACCACCACCGTCAGGCGAAAAGAAATGCGTACCAAAATTACGATCCGTAAGTAACATTGTAATAGCACCTGCAAGCACTGGAAGTGCTAGCACTAACATAAAAGCAGTAATCAAAATCGACCAAACAAAAAGTGGCATTTTAAACAAACTCATACCTGGAGCACGCATATTAAAAATGGTTACTATCATGTTAATAGCACCAAGGATAGAAGACATACCAGCTAAGTGTAAGCTGAAAATAGCCATGTCCACAGCAGCACCAGGATGACCTACGATGCTACTTAGAGGCGGATATATAGTCCAACCGGTACCAGCACCACCATCAATCATACTAGACAGTAACAACAAGGAAAATGAAGGGATCAACAACCAAAAGCTGATATTATTCATTCTAGGAAATGCCATATCCGGAGCACCTATAAGCAAAGGCACGAACCAGTTACCAAACCCTCCAAAAAGAGCTGGCATAATCATAAAAAACACCATAATGAGGGCATGCGCTGTAATCAAAACATTAAAAAACTGATGATCGCCACCTAAAAAATCTGAACCAGGAAATGCCAACTGCATACGGAATAAAACTGAAAATAATCCACCTATCAGGCCAGCAATAACCGAAAAAATGATATACATCGAACCAATATCTTTATGGTTGGTAGAAAGTGTCCACCTTCTCCATCCACGTGGTGTATCATGGGCATGATCTGTCATAGCTTTTCCATTATTTTAATTATTATTTTCTGCAAAATTTATAGCAGCGTGACTTGCAAACTTAATCTTTGCCTGTTCTAACCAAGCTGCAAATTCTTCCTTACTTACAACTTCAATAGCAATTGGCATAAAGCCATGATTGACACCGCATAATTCAGAACATTGACCATAATAAACGCCTTTTTTGTCTATCTTAGTCCAGGCTTCGTTTGTCCTGCCTGGCACTGCATCTGTTTTCAGACCAAGGGAAGGTACCGCAAAGCTATGTATCACATCTGCAGCAGTAATTAAGAATTTGATTATAGCACCTTCTGGCACGACAATTCTGTTATCTACTTCTAATAATCTTAATTGCCCTGGTTTTAAATCTGCTTCTTGAATCATATAGCTATCAAACTCAATTCCGTCATGGTCAGGATAACTATAAGTCCAATACCATTGAGAGCCAACAACCTTAATCGTCATATCCGCTGATGGTGTATGTTCTGCCATTTTTAATATTCTAAAAGAAGGCACAGCGATTATCACCAATATAATAATTGGTATTACGGTCCAGATTATTTCTATTGCGGTGTTATGCGTAAGTTTAGACGGTATAGGATTAGATTTAGCATTAAAACGAAGTAGTACGTAAATAATCAAAAAAACAACAAATAACACTATAGCTGTAGAAAGTATTAGCAAAAAATTATGAAAATCATGCAATTCTGCCATCACTGGACTAGCGGCTTCCTGGAAATCTAATTGCCATGGCATAGGTTTTGAAGCTAGAGCAGATGGGACTACAAAGAAAGAAAACAATGCTGTAAAAATTTTGATCATAAAGCTAATAAAAAATTTTATAAATAACCAATACTAGGAAACACCTCATAGCCTCAAACAAGCATTCCAAGCAGGCATCTAGATAGAGTATATCTTTTTCTATTTATAATCCAAGGAATAACACTATTTATATATACGGTTTTATCAAATTACACAGGCCTTGTAGAATTTACACTACACTCTCTGTAGAAATTAAATAATTATAGTTATGCACTAAATTATTTAATATATTTCAGACCCTGCTCTAGTCCTTTTGTAGATAAAGGTAGAGTAATTTGCTTGCCTTCCAAATTCATGAATGCAACGGCATTATCACTATTTGATAATAGTGTTTTTAAATCAGCATCCGAGATAGATGCCACAGCATTACATCCACTATTTATACAAGTCGTGTACTGTCCTGGCGCAATTAGATTTTTAGAGCTTATAATAGAAGTACCGGCTTGAATATTAACCCCAAGCGGCAAAGTCTGGATTAATTTCAACTCTTTTTTAGGACCAAAATATCCGATTTGAAATAAAGCAATTGGTTGTTGCTTATCATCTTGAGAAATATTAAGTTGCTGAGTTAGTATACAAATTTCTGGTGTTTTTGCTGCATCATCTTTTGGCGTACAAGCAACATTCCAGTCATCAAATTTTTTTCCATCTTGTTTGGCTGCTGTTGCAGTTCCTAATTGGCTTAGCGCAAAAAACGCTGTTACTGTTACTAGACCCAACACTATAAAGAAAATTTGTTTGATGTTTGCTTTCATAAAAATTTTTTAATTTTATATATTATTTTTGTTCAGCACCAAAAAATTGGTGGGCGATGACAGATTCGAACTGCCGACCGTCTCGGTGTAAACGAGATGCTCTACCAGCTGAGCTAATCGCCCGAACAAATGGAATATGCACCAGTTTTACAAAAGAATCAAGTCTTTTATCGTTAATATATTGATTAGATCAATTTTTGATATATCTTACTGGTGTATAAAATGGAAATATCTTTAATTACTGGTGCTAGTTTATGAAAAAAATATGGAGTATATTTGATAGATTCGTCGGTCATAAAATTTCTCTAAAAGAGTTATATTTTTCCTTAAGCACCTGGTTTATTTTATTAGTAACCTTCTTAGGTATAACCACCAAATTTAATACAACATTGTTGATAGCAAACATTACTCTAGCATTATGCGTATATTTGGTGATTATTTTAATCACCAATAGAATTCTGCTTTCTGGTTTTATCACCCTTCTTTTGGCCGTATCGTTTGATTATATAAAATTAATTAAATGGCAGTTTTTATTACAAGAGCTTTCGGCTGCAGATATATTCATGCTAAAGCTACTGGTAAATCATGGATTATTTAGATTAATCTATGAGTATGCAACCAAAGAAATTTATTTAATATTTTTATTGCTGCTGATCAACTTCGTGTTGATGTGGAATAAATTTGATACCTTACTTGACAAAAAACGTCTAGGCGGCAAAAATTATTACGCTTTAAGGTTGGTATCTCTTGGTGTTGCTTTACTGTTAAGCTCTAAATTATTTGACATAGCACTTGATAAAAAATCATATTTCAATTTAACTATTGAATCTACAAAATCTCAGGGCAAGAACTACTCGCGACGTATTTATGGCCCATTTGCAGATATTTTGTTTACTGTGCAAGACATGTATATTGAACCAAATACTGGTGATATTGATGACAGCCTTATCCTAGACAAAGTACATGAAACAGCTATTAAAACAATTTCTGAACGCGATGAAATGCCTGATATCGTAGTGATTTTAAATGAATCAGTCTTTGATCCAAGTAAATTAGATTATGATTTTGCTGATAAATTACATTTTGCATTTTTTCAAGATAGTAAACATACAAAATATAGTGGCATACTTAACGTCAATACTTATGGTGGAAGTTCTTGGATCAGTGAATATGAAATCAATACAGGAATACCGCATAAATCATTTTCTGGGCCTAGCTACATGCCTTTTATAACTTTGGTACCACATACTAAAAACTCAATAATGTCTCAATTACGTTCAAAAGGGTATAGAGTTGAAGTGGTATATCCTGTAGATAAGAATTTTTCGCTAGCTCTTGATGCTTATACAAAGCTTGGAGCACATGATGTTAGTGATATTTATGGATTTGGTTTTAAACCAGATAGTTGGGGGAATATCCCAGATACCATGATTGGTGACATGATTATCGATGCACTAGACCGCAACCCAGAAAAACCAAAATATATTTTTGCAGCAACCATGCTCAACCATGGACCCCATTCCAGCTTTTTCCCAGATAATATTGGCTGTGGAAAATTAATGAATGATAAATTATGTTCGAAGCTCAATGATTATATCGCGCGACTAACTAGAACAAGCGAAGACCAAACTGACCTAATTGAAAAACTAATGAAGCGCAAAAGAAAAACTATAATAGTGAATTTTGGCGACCACTTACCGTCCTTTGAAGGCTATTCAACACAGCTAAGGTTTACTCGAGATATAAAAAATTATTACAAAACGTTTTATAATATAAATGCCAATTTTGAGATTAAAGATACAACTAAATATAATTCTCTTGATATCGCATTTATTCCAAGCTTGATTTTGGATATGGCGCATTTAAATAACAATGATTTTTATCGTGCTAGTTCGATCATAAGAAAGGATTGCGAGGGAACCATAGCTAATTGTACTGGGAAAAACGCAAAACTGGATAAGTTACTTGAAAGCTATAAAAGCCTCACTGTAAAACAACTTGCTCTTTAAATGATCTTTATTTGCGCTGTAATAATTTACTTAAAGTAAAGCAAAGTGCGTACAACAGGCCACCACATACTATTATGATCGGTGCTAATGGCATGTCCGCATAAAAAGACAATATGATTCCACATAAATTCATCAATTGAGCAATAAATATTGCTATAACAATCATTTTCAAAGGAGAGCTAGAAATTAAACTAGCTACCATCGCGGGGACCAATATTATGCTAGTAACTAGCAGCACTCCTACTATTTTGATTGTTGCCAACACCGCAAATGATAATATTGATAAAAACAGAAACTCTAACATTTTTACCTTTACACCACGAGAATGAGCGAGATCTTTACTCAGGATAATAAGAATTAACTTACGATAAAAACTAATAAAAAATATAATTACAATAGCCAATATTAAGCTTAAAGTTAGCGCATCATAAACATCTGTAGAGATAATATCACCAAATAATAGACTCGTGAAATTGAAGTACCCTGGAAAAATATAAGATAATATAAGAGCAATAGAAATCATAAGACTTGAGGTAAGTCCTATCGCAGCATTATTACCAGATTCGCTTTTTAACTTAAACACAATGACGACAAACAATAAAGTATTAATAATACCAGCATATAATATAGGGACTCCAGCAATCACACTGATCACCGCAGCCAACATACTAGCGTGAGCAAGTCCATCACCAAAATATACATAACGCTTCCATAAAACAAGGCAACCTAAAGGAGCAAAAATAAGGCCAATTAATGCCGATATTATAAATATTACAATCATAAAATTTTACTCATACTATAGATGGATGATGTATTGATTTCAATAAAACCCATTTTCTTATATAAATGTATGCCCGCTTCTGAGCTTTCAAAAAAAATATGTTTTGCACCAGCATTACGTGCTCTTTCTACAGAAAAAGCAATAATTTGTTTCCCGAATCCTTGGTTTTGCAATTTTTTAACTGTAGCCACATTATCAAGCCTCGCTACCTCGTTAGTTATAGTTAAAGTCGCCGAGCTAACAGGTTTATTATTGATATATAATACAAAATGTTCAAAAGTATTCTTCTCTTTATTAAATGCATTTGCAACTAATTCACGATACATAATGCTATCTGATGCAGTTGCTTCGAAAGCATTTGCTACTGGTATCATCCAATCTAATAACATATCAGAGTCAGTAACTTGCTTTATATTGTGCTGATCTACAAAATTATTAGTTAGTGCATCTAGTCTCGTTTGCATTTGAAATTGCGCGCAAATATTTTTAAAATCATTGTTTTTTAAGAAACAAATAATTTCCTTGCTAGATCTACCATCAATAATATTCACGCCCCATGGAACATTATGTTCTCCAAAAAAACTTTCAACCCTTGGCAAAACTAATTGAAGTGTATCCAAATTTTGTTGTTCCAAAACCAACAAATTCAGTAATGGGGTTTGAAGCCCCGTAACAAAAGCAAACGCCCCTGGGAACTTAAGAGACTCTTTAGCAAAGCTGTCCCAGAAATCTATCTGATATTGAATTGTGTTTGGCAACATAGTTTTAATTAATGGATATGTTCATGGTCATGATCATGTATATAAACTCCAATTTCAGATAAAGCATTTTTAAAATCTATATTTTTATCTAAATCGGTAGGCTTACCACTACAACATACATGCCCGTTTAAACATATTACTTGATCAGAATTTTTCATTACCGTAAATAAATCATGAGAGATCATAAAAATTGTTAGCCCCAATGCTTCTTTTAAAGCTCCAAGTACTCGATAAAATTCTTGCTGACTAGCAACATCTAAGAACTGCGTAGGTTCATCAAGTATTAGTAAATCTGGTTTGTTCATTAAAGTACCAGCAAGCATCAACTTCTGCAGCTCACCACCAGATATTTGTGAAATATCTGTGTTTTTAATGGCATTGTAATTTATAAAATCCGTTAGATTTATGATATCTTTTTTATTACCATTGGGAGCTAGAATTTTTAACAACCCTTTTGCAGTAAGTGGCATATTGAAGAAAAAATCTAACTTTTGTGGTACATACCCAATACGCAAATTATCCTGAATTAACAATTCGCCTTTATCGTATTTCTCTAGCTTCAAAATTATTTTTGCAAGAGTGGTTTTACCCGCTCCATTTTGCCCTATTAAGGTCGTTATTTCACCCCGTTTTAACTTGAAGCTCACATTATCCACAAGCAACTTGCTGCCAAAATTTTTGGATAATGATTTGAATTCTACTAATGTATCCATATTATATAAGATTAAATCGCAATAACGTCACTAACCGTTTGAATTTCAGTGACGCTATTTAAGCAATTTATTTGATAATTTTCCAGTTACCATCTGGTTGACGACAAGCTTGACCATATGCTTTTTGCTTTTCACCACCAATGACTACTTCTTGCACATACTCACGACAATAGCGACCGCTTTCTTTAAATGTTTTTGTAGGAGTAATAGAACCATGGTTACCACTATCTGGATTTCTCCACTCAACACTATTACCCGAAGGAGAGAACTCTAACGCTTGACGCGAGCTTTTTTCTAGCATCTGCCTATCATACTCATCCATAGTTTTACCAATTTGTCCGCCAACTAAAGCTCCAGCAAGAGCACCAACTCCTGTAGCCAACAATTGACCCTCTCCTTTACCAAACCGAGAACCTAGCAAACCCCCAGCTACACCACCAATAAGCGTTCCCCCACCCTGCTTATTCATGCTTTCGCAACTTTGCAAGGAGACACTAACAAAAACTATTAATAATAACTTAGATACATTCTTCATAATACATTTCCTCTAAATATAGCGCAATGAATTGACATTCAGTTCTTAGACATTAAGATAATAAATGCTGGGCAAGTGCATTGCAAATAAAAAATAATAATATGCTAAATTTAAAAAACGATGATTTAATAAAATCAGCATCCTACGCTTCTGTATTAGTTGCTATAATTATTATGCTGGTAAAAGCCTACGGCTGGGCCGCGACAGACTCTCAGTCTATTTTAGCCTCGTTGGTTGACTCGTGCTTAGATATTACATCCTCTGCTATTAATCTGATCGCTATCAAAGTTGCTCTAAGACCTCCTGATCACAATCACCGTTTTGGACACGATAAATTTCAAGATTTGGCGATTTTTTCACAATCTATATTCTTTTTTGCTTCTTCTTTATTTATTTTATTTTCCTCCGGACGCTCACTTTATCTGGGCCATATGCCAGCAAATGCAGCACTAGGTGTTGATATAATGTATTTATGTATCTTTCTGACATTTATATTGGTTATATATCAAAGCTATGTGGTTAAAAAAACAGGCTCCAAAATTATTGCAGCAGACAAACTGCATTACTTCTCTGATTTTCTTACTAATATTGCTGTTGTTATATCTTTATATTTAAGTAGTAAATTTTGGTACATAGACGCATTAGCTGGCATTTTAGTTGCTGCGTATATTATACGAGCTTCATACACATTATTTAGAGAAGCAATCCATAATCTTTCTGATGAAGAATTTAACGATGCAGAAAGAAAAAAAATTATTGAAGTAATACACAGCGTTCCAGAAACAAAAGGATTTCATGAACTAAAAACTCGTTCAGCCGGTAACAAACCATTTATTCAGTTTCATTTAGAGCTAGGCGGCAATCTTTCTTTAGTTGCAGCGCATATTATTTCTGACAAGGTTGCAGATAAATTAATCAAACTATTTCCTACCGCTGAAATAATAATTCATCAGGATCCCGAATATACAAAAGGAAAAAGGTGACTCTAAAACAATTTGAGTTTGATAATAATATTATGTTGCTCGCTCTAAAAGAAGCAGAAATAGCCGCTTCTAAAGGAGAAGTTCCCGTGGGATGCGTGATTATTAATAGAACTAACAACGAAGTGATTTCTCAATCACACAACCTTATGCAACAAAGCAAAAATGCAAATTTTCATGCGGAAATTTTAGCTATTAATATAGCTTGTCAAAAATTAGATAACAAAAATTTATTGGATTGTGATATTTATGTAACTTTAGAGCCATGCACCATGTGCGCTAGTGCCATTTCCAACGCTCGTCTGGGCCGTCTCTATTACGGAGCGCCTGACACAAAACAAGGTGGTGTAGAAAATGGTGTGAAGTTTTTCACCTCAAATACTTGTTTACATAGACCAGAAGTATACTCTGGGATACAGAGCACGCAATCTGAAGAGATTATTAAAAATTTCTTTGGTCAACTGCGAAAAAATAAGTTATACTAAGCCAGTCATAAATATGTTTGAACAAACTAAATTCTAACATAAACTAAACTTTAAAAAGCGCGTAAATATGTTTTACATAATAGGAATGATTGTTGTATTTGGCTCCGTTGTCGTAGGTTATACTATGCATGGTGGCAACCTCATGGTCTTATACCAACCAAATGAATTCATAATCATTCTCGGCGCTGCTATTGGTTCTATCCTTATTGGCTATCCTATGTCTTGTATTAAAAAATCCTTGGTTGCAATAAAGTACTTTTTCAAAGGCAAACCTTATGCAAAACAAGATTATATGGAACTTTTATTATTTAGTTTCAATACATTCAAGCTAATGAAAATAAAAGGTATGCTTGAGATAGAATCTCATATCGAAAACATGAATGAAAGCGAATTATTTAAATTAGCCCCTGCTTTAAACAAAGACCCATTCGTATTAAATTTTATGGCTGATAATTTACGCTTAATGACAATGGGAATGGATAATCCATACCAACTTGACGACGTAATGGAGCAAGAAGTGGACTTATACAAAGGCAATGCTGCTACCCCTGGGAATATTTTTCAAAACCTTGGGGATTCTTTACCAGCACTTGGTATTGTTGCAGCAGTGCTAGGGGTTATTGTAACCATGCGAAGCATCATGGAACCACCTGATGTCCTTGGCGCTTTAATTGGTGCTGCGCTTGTGGGTACATTCTTTGGAGTATTGGTTGCTTATGGTCTATTTGGTCCTATGGGACATTTCTTACATAAATATGGGGATTACAAAGTAAAATTTGTTTATTGTGCCAAAGCTGGTTTTATTGCTTATCTCAACGGTAATCCTCCGATTATTGTGGTTGAATTTATGCGTAAAAACATACCAGAAGATTTGAGACCATCGTTTGAAGAACTTGATACATATATCAATGAAAATTCAATGAAAATAATGGGTTAACCATGGCCAAAAATAATCAAATAATTATTAAGAAGGTCAAAAAAATTCAAGGTGGTGGCCACCATGGTGGCGCTTGGAAAGTAGCATATGCTGATTTCGTAACCGCTATGATGGCTTTCTTTTTACTGCTTTGGTTAATATCTGTTTCCGACAAAGCCACGCTACAAGGTGTTGCACAATATTTTACACCGACCGAGTCTATAAGCGACAAAGCTGGCCTTGGTTTTGATGGCGGTGCAGATGCAAATATTGAAGATGGAGTAGGAGCCCCAAACGCAGCCTCTAGCTCTTTAATATATGGTTCACCTTCAAAAGGGCACCGCGTTGACGCAGCTCGCTTGCCAAGCAATATGAGCAATATAGAAAAAGATCATTTCATTGCTATAATGAACAGTATTCAGCAAGATGTTCAATTAAAACAATTCTCTGACAACATACAAATAGACATCACCAACGAAGGTCTGCGTATTCAAATTATGGATAGTGATAATAGACCTATGTTCAAACCTAATACCTCTGAATTACAACCTTATATGGAAAAAATTATCGATGTAATTGGTAAAATGGTTAGTGAACAACCAAACTATATTTCAATTAGTGGGCATACTGCGTCAGTTCCAGCTGGTGTAACCAACAACATTGATTTTTGGAATATATCTTCAGAACGCTCAAACGAAGTACGCAAATATATGACCAAAAGATTAATCGATAAAGGTCAAGTGGTGAAAATCATAGGCAAAGCCGATAGAGAACCGTTCGATGCAAAAGATCCTTTTAGTATACGCAATATAAGAGTTGGTATTACTCTACTAAATAACGCATCTGTTAGTGCGTATCAAAAATCGTTACCTCATTAAGCTCTAATACTGTCTTAGCAGCTAAGCAACAAAATCCGAGTTATAAAACTGTAGGATAAAGAAGGTTTGGCCAGCAGAAGGCTTGACAAAGTAGCTAATTAATGAGATTTTAACTACATCTCAGTCAAATTTTAG
>CAJQOE010000033.1 GCA_905479885.1 uncultured Rickettsiaceae bacterium
TTTTTCTAAAGTTTACAAATTTAAAATTAACAATCACGATAATTCTTTAAATTTTTATACCAAATTATTATCAGACAGGTCAAGAGACTAATTTTAAAATCTTTGAAATTCCTATACTATAAAATAGAGAGACTCTCACAGCCTCTATGTTAAGCCTTGTGCTACCAGAAAAAGTTAAGCTTGGCATGATGGTCAGATGCGATGTTCCTATAATATTTTGTTCGTAGGAAGCTAACATTAATAGCTGATTACTATCTTGATTAATTAAATGAAATGCTTTAGCATATGGAGCCAGGTCACTCCCAGATTCACGCTCTTGTCCAAATTCATCATCAGCTAACAAATTTACTATAGCTACTAGATCATTTTCAGTGGCTTTACGAAATGTTATTTCTTGCATTCAAGTATCTTTTTAATATTTTCTTTATTTTCA
Organism: uncultured Rickettsiaceae bacterium; assembly: GCA_905479885.1. GTDB lineage: Bacteria > Pseudomonadota > Alphaproteobacteria > Rickettsiales > Rickettsiaceae > Megaera_A. The sequence continues at coordinate 434 of CAJQOE010000033.1, forward strand.
TTAAATTTTTCAGCGGTAACAATAGATCTACTGGTAATTTGTCTATATCAAACCATTCCCATTTATAATGTTTGTTTTTATCCACAAAAATATCATTAGTTATGCTAAAAAAACTAGAATTAACTAGAACTACTCCTGCCTCTTCCTTGGTCTCACGAATTGCACATTCTTCAAGGGTTCCCCAAATTCTAAGTGCCATCCCGGTGGAGTATAATCCCCCTTGCCCAAACCCTTCCTCCTTTTTTCCAACAATAATTGGTTTTTATCATTAAGTATCAAAACACCAATTCCTACTTTGGGTCTTGATTCTGACTGCATACTTATTAGTTTTTTATTTAACTATAAATAGATATATATCAGCTTATTTTATAGACGCAAGGGGGATTCTATTATATAGTTTTTTCTACCGATCAAAAGGTATAGGCAGTAGTAATTTGGACTGCTTTACTCCACTTAAACACATAATTATTTGCAATAAATTATTAAACTAACTTCATCTAAATAACCTATGACCAAAAATTTTACCTTTTTACTTGTTGTGTCACTCCTTACCTGCTCTGTTGAGGTGGATATTTCAGTACCGAGCTTTCCTGATATATCGGATTATTTTAATATTTCGGATGGCTTAACTCAAATGACAATTGCTCTCAATTTTTTTGGATTTTGCCTAGCTAGTGGAGTTTACGGCCCTCTATCTGATGCATTTGGACGGCGTAAAGTAATGCTAATTGGGAATGCTATAATGCTAGTTGGAGCAGTAGGGTGCGCACTAGCACACTCTATAGAGTATTTATTGTTTTCACGTTTTATTCAAGGTATTGGCGCTAGTACTTCAGCAGTAGTAGCTTTTGCCATGGTAGCTGATGTTTATTCAGAAGAAAAATCAGCCAAGCTAGTAGGCACAATGAATTCATTAATAACAGTATTTATGTCGATTGCACCAATAGCTGGTGGCTTTATCAATGAATCTATTGGATGGAGAGGAAATTACAGTGTTATTGCCACACTATCTGTTGCCTCGTGGTTTATGCTCTATCTATGGCTACCTGAAACAAAAGCTAGTTTTAACCCGCTGCGCTATAACAAAATAATCGCTGATTTTCAAACCTTATTTACTGATAGCAGATTTATGTTAGCCTCTTTAGTGCCTAGTATTTTCTTTGCTGGATGGATGAGCTTCGTATCATGTGGTTCATTTTTATACATGGAAACTTATGACCTCCCAATAATGTACTATGCTTTACATCAAGGCTGTATTATTGCTGTATTTTCGGGGGTTAGTCTTTATGCTGGGCAAATTCTACAGACTATAGGTGAAAAAAATTGTGTGATTTTTTCTGCAATTTTTGCCGTTATAGGTAGCATATTAATGATCAGCGTATCAGTGCTTTTTGAACAAGCTCCATATCTAACAAGTATCTCTATGATATTATACGGTATTGGTGCGGCTATTGGCTATCCTGTAATATTCGCAAAATCATTACAAATATTCCCTGATATAAAAGGTACAGCAGCTTCTGCTATAATGGCAATGCGTGCATTATTATGCGCGGGTTTTATTGCTTTTTCTAGTTATGTTTATTCTGGTAAACTCATTACTGTCGCTGCAATGTTACTAATCGCCTCTGCGTTAATAGCTTTATTTTCAATAAAGTTGCTTAAAACCTTAGCCTTTGCTACAAAAGAACAGAAACTAATATAACAACACATATGCAAAAACAAATTATTTACCCTAAATTCATCCCGAGAGTCTTTGCAATGACAATTGATATTGTTATATTATCCCTAGTACTTGCTCCAGTAATGGATTTCCTTTCCAGACATATGTTTATTTATGTTTTTAACGATTTTTTTATACTAAATGCTGTTGACACCGCTAATAATGATGCAGTAGTACTAGCAGTTAAATCACCTGAATTTACAAACTATGTAACTGCAGCAAGATTCTTTACTTATTCTGGATCTTTATTCCTATTAAATACTATTTTTATGGGTGCTTATTTTGTAATATTATGGCGCAAATTTGGCACTACTCCTGGAAAAATGGCAATGCGTATGAAAATCGTTGATGCAGACGACTATTCAAGACCCTCTGTTTATAATCTTATCAAGCGATTTTGCGGTTATATAACAGCTTTTATCGGCATATGGTCAATTGTATTTAGTGTCTGAACGAAAAGGACGCTTTTTGAAAAAACTTTAAAAAATTAACGGCTACCAGACATTATTTTTTATATAAAACTGGAAAAAATTAGCTCTGCTATAAGATCAATGAATAAATTCTAACAATACAGT
>CAJQOE010000034.1 GCA_905479885.1 uncultured Rickettsiaceae bacterium
ATATTGGTTGGATAACAATTGTTGGCGCCGTTATTATTGTATCTTTTGCATTTTTTAATGCAGTGGCTAGTAACAGAACTCTAGGAGAAGCAACTGAGTTTTCAATAAAAAGTATGAGCCAGGCTGAGATTGCTAATAGAAATGCTGAAGCTGTAGAAGCAATGGGTATGATTGCTAATGTAAAGAAAAACTGGGCGAAATTCAATGAAGCCTCACTTGCTAAACAATCTATAGCTAGTTATAGAAACGGTATTATTTCTAATTTTTCAAGATTTATACGTAACGTAATGCAAATGGCCGTTACTGGGACCGGTGCCTATGTCGTTGTATCAACGCAAGGCGCAGATATGACCACTGGTGGTATGATCGCGAGTTCAATCATTGTAGGGCGCGCCCTTGCCCCTTTCGACAATGCGATTGTGATGTGGAAAAGTATTAGTGGCACGATGAAGTCTTATAAAAATATCAATGACTCGTTCGATAAACATCAAGAAAGAGATCAAGCCATGCCAATCCCGCATGTTGATGGTCACTTAGCTGTAGAAAATATTTATTACGCAGCTCCGGTACCTCAAGGCATGCCACAACCTCCAATGCCTCAACATATTTTAAAAGGTGTCTCATTTGCCCTTCAACCTGGAGAACTTCTAGCCATTATTGGGCCAAGTGGAGCTGGTAAATCTACACTTGCTAAACTCATTGTAGGTGTGTGGGGAGCATCATCTGGTTCTATTAGACTAGATGGTGGTGATGTTTACACCTGGAATAGAGAAAATTTTGGTGAACATGTTGGATACTTACCACAAGGAATAGAGCTCTTCAGTGGAAGCATAAAACAAAATATTGCTAGAATGTCGGAAGATGCAGATCCAGAAATGGTAATTGAAACTGCAAAAATGTGTGGTGGACATGAAATTATCCTACGTTTTCCAAACGGCTATGATACGGATATTGGTTCAGGCGGAGCCAATTTATCAGGTGGGCAACGTCAAAGAATAGGACTTGCTAGAGCATTTTATGGCAACCCAAAACTTGTAGTATTAGATGAGCCAAACGCTAACCTAGATGAAGCTGGAGAATTAGCTTTAGCTGGAGCTCTAAAAGCAGCAAAGGCAAAAGGTATAGCTGTAATAGTTATTTCACATCGTCCGTCCATTTTATCTGAAGTTGATAAAATCATGGTAATTCAAGATGGTGCTGTAGCAAGCTTTGGCACCAAAGAAGAAGTGCAAGGAAGAATTCAAATGCTTAAAAATGGGATGATTCATATTAACGATTAGAATTAGAAAATTAAATACAGAATATGACAGATAATAAACTTTCACCAGAAAAGCTGAAACAACTACAACAATTGCAGCAAATGATGATGCAGCAACAAAAAAATGGCAATGCTCAGCAAGGCTTGCCGCCTGGATTAGGAATGCCAAAAGCACCTAGTAAATTGACTCCAAAGGGGATGCTAATTGCTATATTGCAATCTATGCAAAACAGCGTCAAATTCATTGATCAATTCATTGATTTTATTATCAAAAAAGATGGTGACAAAACTAATGATGTGATCAAAAGCGCCAGATCTCCTATAATGTTTGGTACCTTTGTATTAATTTTCTTTGTTTTTGCAGGAGTTTTATGGTCATCTACTGCGCCACTAGACAGCGCGGCAGTAGCAATTGGTACGGTTATTAGCAACACCAACAAAAAGAATATAAACCACCCTGAAGGCGCTATCATTAAACATATTTATGTTAAAGTTGGTGATCACGTAAAAAAAGGTGAAAAACTTATAGAATTTGATGATACACGTATCAAATCAGAGTATGAAAACTATCTAAATCAATATAGATCGCATTCTGCATCTGAAAGCCGTCTTCTTGCTGAAATAAACAAAGACCAAGAAATAAATTATCCTTTATTCTTGTTAAAAGACAAGGCTATACCAGAAGTAGCTAGAATTATTGAAACACAAAATAATCTATTTCATTCAAAAAATGAACTACAAACAGCAGAACATGACTCTCTAAAACAAAGAATAAAACAAACTATCCAACAAATATAAGGTTATATTGCAAAAAAAGTAGCTCTACAAAAAACCTTAGAAGTAACACAAGATCGTTTAGATGCAAATCGCAAACTTGAGGCTAAAGGTTATGCACATAAAGCTACTATACTTGAATTAGAAGCCAAAGAAGCTAATGTGCAAAGTGAACTCGCCATGACAGATACAGAAATATCTAAAAGCGAACAAGAAATTACAAAAACAGAAATTGATTTAATCAATCTGGATAGCAAAAATTCTACCAACTCACTAGTTGAATTGAAAGATACACAAATTCGGTTAGCCGAAAGCAGAGAAAGGTTTTTTGCTTACAAAGATTCTTTAAATAGAGTGGTGATAATATCTCCCGTAGATGGCGTGGTAAACAACTTAAACTATCATACAATAGGTAGTTCTATTCCAGGTAGTCACCCTATTATGGAAATTTCTCCTAGTGATGATATTTTAATCATAGAAGCAAAAATTCCTCCGCAAAATATTGACTCTATAAGAGTTGGTCTAGAGTCTAAAATTAGATTTAGTGCTTTTAAATCAAGAACTACTCCATTGTTCAACGGTACTGTAATTTCATTATCTCCGGATATTGTAGTTGATCAGGGCCAGCAAATGGATCCAAAACTTGCTGGTGGTTATTATCTAGCACGCATTGAATTAGATATGCAAAAATTTAATGAACTAGCGACCCCTCGTAATCTTAAATTACAACCAGGAATGCAAGCTGAGGTACAGATTGTTACTGGTACTAGAACGTTATTACAATATCTCCTGGATCCAGTTATTGATGCAATGTTTAAAGGCTTTAAAGAGAAGTAACAGTAAAAATAAAAAAATATATTGACTAGCTATGCAAGGAAGTATATAAATTCCTTGCAAGTCTAAATCGGGGATGTAGCTCAGGGGTAGAGCGTCTGCTTTGCAAGCAGAATGTCGTGGGTTCGATTCCCTCCATCTCCACCATTTTTTATTTACAACATATCTTGTTAAACAAACACGAAGTATAGATGCCTCAACTTCGTATAACTACAAAAGTTTGTCATACGCTTACCACTACTTTTGTTATTGATTATTTTCACTTCCAAATTATCCTTTTATTGCCTACGCTATATCATAATAAGTAATTTTATTATATCTTTCAGTGCTTTTAAGCAAGTTAGATCTAGATTATTATAAATAAGTGCGTTATGAATAAGTAATTAGTGTCTGAACGAAAAGGCTTGAAGGTATTATATTTACTGACATACAGGGCATCTTTGTACTACGAGTTTTGAGTCAAATATGTTATAATCGAGGT
>CAJQOE010000035.1 GCA_905479885.1 uncultured Rickettsiaceae bacterium
ACATAATGATATTATAAATTTGATCATAAATTGATTAAAATAAAACTAAAAAGTGATGTATTTTATCTAGCTTTTTATTGGTCTTAGGTGGGTCAATAGTTGATTACAATAGTGGGTCAATAGTTGATTACATTTTACATAGTATCCGTGCAAGATACTGGTATTGGTCTAACAAAAGAACAGAGACGTGCTATCTTTAATAAATTTGTACAAGCTGATAGTACTACAACTAGAAAATTTGGTGGTACTGGTTTAGGGCTTTCTATATGTCAAATGCTGGTAGCGATGATCGGGGGTGAGATTGGAGTGGAGAGTGAGCCAGGCAAAGGTTCTAATTTCTCTTTTACTATGCTCCTAGATATATCTACAAAAGATAGCATCAAAGATAAAGCACCAAAACTTTCATTAGACGAGCTTAGTAACAGACTTGTAGAATCCAGAATATTAATGGCCGAGGATAATCGTATTAATGCGGAATTCGCAAAAGAAATGCTTGAACAATTAAAGGCCACTGTTACCGTAGTAAGAAATGGCAAAGAAGCATTTGAATTGCTAAAGACGGATAGAGATTTCGACCTAATCTTTATGGATTGTCAAATGCCTATTATGGATGGCTTTGAAGCTACAAAAAATGTTTGTAATTACGAGCAAGAAAACAAATTACAACATATTCCAATCATAGCTTTAACTGCTAATGCTATGAAAGGCGATCGTGAAAAGTGTATCGATGCGGGCATGGATGACTATTTAAGTAAGCCTGTTAGGCAAAAAGACTTTGCTAGTAAAATTGTACAATGGCATAATAAAAGGCATAATAAAAAATAATTTTATTATCTTGCATATAGAGGGATTATGACAAAACAACAAGTATCAATTATTAATCTAGCAACTGTCAATGAAGCAAAAACTTTAATGACAGATCGCTTTTCAACTATGGTAATGTATTTTCTTGAAGATACAGAAATGTACTTCCAGGAAATAGAACGAGCCTTAAAAGAAAAAAATGTAGAACTAGCTATCTCCCCTGCTCATACAATCAAGTCATCTGCAAAGCAGCTAGGCGTTGAACAAGTTTCTAATATAGCCAAAGACATTGAAGAATTATGCCGTAATATAATGGAGCACAACTCTTCTGACTTTGCTCAATTGGAAAAACTATGCTTAAAACTGAAAAATGAAATCAATACAGCAACCCCAGAACTAAAGAAATTATGTGAAAAACAACACTAAATTTTCTGGCTTTACTCCAGATAGTATCAACTTTCTTGCTAATTTATATCAAAACAATAATAAAGCATGGTTTAATCAAAATAAACAGCTATTTAAAAACCACCTTGAGTCTCCAGCCCAAAAGTTCTTAGAAACCATAAATACTGAGCTTGCTAACATTTATGGTTTAGAATTAACTGCCAAACTTTTTCGCATTTACAGAGATATAAGATTTAGTAAAGATAAAACACCTTACAATACTCATTTACGCATGTCTTTTTCTGCTAAAAATAAAATCAATGGACCAGCTTTAATGCTTTCAATTGAACATGATTCAAAGCTAATATTGGGCTGTGGTATTTTTGAATTTTCTAAAGAGGACAAAAAAACTTACAGAGAACGTATAGCTGACATTAAAATTGGTGCTGAGTTAGAAACTATTATTCAACAAATTCAAACTTATGATTATAAAATTGATATTCCAGTATACAAAAAAATACCTTCAGGCTATGAAGCATCACATCCGATGGCAGAGTTTTTGAAGGCCAAAGGAGTAACTATTTGGCAAGAACCCCCTCTACCAAAGGAAATTTATAGCGACGCTGCAGTGCAATATTGTATAAAGAAATTTGAACAAATGTTACCCTTGTTTCACTGGCTCAATTTTAAATAATATTATAACTCATAAATTAATGACCTGGTTACTGTTAGCAGAGTCATAGCTCCACAATAGATTAGTGAACTACCCTATATTATACATCATACAATGGGTTTTGAGCCCCACCTAATACTACTACCATTTTAAGTTAAAGATGATTTCTGCACTAATTTTAACTATAAAATTTAATTTTCACAGATTTTTTTTAGAGCAATCCATTCTTCTTTAGATAATAATTGTTTATATTTTTTATTATCACTTGGACCTTCTACCATATTAATTCTTTCTGAGGTCCTCGGGTGTGTGGATAGATAAGTTAAAATATCAAATTGACTGGCAGTGGTAGTGTGATTTGCGTCTTGTTGTCTTTCGAAAAATGCTTTAAAACCATTAGCATCAATGTTATTTTCTTCTAGTATTTGCAAAGCTATTTTATCAGCTTCTTGCTCTGCTTTTCTGCTGTAATTTAGCTCCAATAAAAGCTGCCCAGCAACTCCCATATTTCCTATACTATCAATGTTTCCAAACATTAACTTAGTGAGCAGCGTAAGGCCCAAATTTCTAACAAAACTTTCTGTTGGATGCTTTTTCAGCACGTGCCCCATTTCATGTGCAATAACGCCAGCGATTTCTGAAGGACTTTCTGATTCTTTTATTAAACCGCTGTAAATAATTATTTTTCCCCCG
>CAJQOE010000036.1 GCA_905479885.1 uncultured Rickettsiaceae bacterium
TTTATAAATGAGTTCAGCTTTAAACATGTTTAAGAACTGCTTCCTATTCGGGTTCTCTCGATTTATGGGCTCTGCCTCATATTATCGATTTATCATGTTTTATCATTTATTTAAGAACCAAATTAATAGCAAGAATAGGAATACATCATGCAGTCTACTAGAACAAAAGTTACCACATCCACTGTAAATCATCAAATATCAGCCATTTCTTGGTTGAGTAGTTTTATTTTATTGCTCATTACTATTTTTTTATTAGGACAAAGCAACATAGCTTTTGCTGAGGATAAGAAATTGATTGCTATAACTGAGATTGTTGAGCATCCATCGCTTGAGCAGGCAAAGCGAGGTATTATTGATGTGTTGCAAGAAAATGGTTATGAGTTAGGACGCAATCTTGAAATAACACACAAAAATGCGCAAGGAGCAATAGCCAATGCGTTGTTGATCGCTAAGCAGTTTGTGTCTTTATCTCCTGATGCAATTGTGGCAATTTCTACTCCATCAGCCCAGGCTGCGATCAAAGCGGTGAGTGGCACTAATATACCACTTGTTTTTTCCTCTGTTACAGATCCGGTTGCGGCAGGACTGGTAGCAAAAATTGATCTTCCAGAGGCTAATATCACGGGTGCTATAGATTATCCATTAATCGATGAAGAAATTGCATTAATACAAAAATTATTACCACATGCAAAAACTATAGGTTTCCTTTACAGCGCTGGTGAGGCAAATTCAGTTAAGACTATTGATCTGATGAAAAAAGCAACTCAAGGAAAGTTTGAATATATTGATTCTCAAATAGCTAACTCCAATCAACTTGGCCAAGCAATTACAGCTCTTGTTGGTCGTGTTGATGCTATTTATATCCCATCAGATAACACTGTTTTTTCTGCTATGCCCAAGTTGATACAAATGTCTAGAAAGTACAAAATTCCGGTATTTTCAAGCGACCCAGATTCAGTAGAGCAAGGTGTTTTAGCATGTATTGGTTATACACAATATGAAGTAGGCAGGACCGCAGGGCGATTGCTAGTTAGGATATTAGCTGGTGAGCGAAACCTAACAATCCAGAAACCACAAATAGCTCAAATTTTTATTAATAAGGATTCGGCGGATATTATGGGGGTTGAGCTTCCTGAAGAGTTGCTTGGAATAAAGACAACTATTGTGGGTAAATAATTATGCATAGAAAAATTTTGATAAATCTTATATTTATTTGCCTTTGGTCGTTTACAAGTTTAGCTGAAACAAAAATTCTAATAACTGTAAATCAATTTGTTAGTCATATATCCTTAGATGCTGTACATGATGGTCTTAATGAGGCTTTGCATAACCGTGAAGTTGTACCGGAGAGGGCTGCTATAATTGCTGGTAATGCACAAGGTAATATTAGTAATAGTGCACAAATTTCAAAGCATCATGCATCATTTAAGCCTAAATTTATGGTGGCTATTGCAACTGCATCTGCGCAGACTAATTTAAAGGCAATGGGAAGTGATGCAACTTTAGCTTTTGCGGCTGTAACTGATCCTAGTGCTGCGAATTTAACGGGGCATGATAATATCATTGGTGTGACAGATAACCCCCCTCTTGAGGAGCTAATTGACTTAGCTATGCAAATTTTTCCTAAGTTGAAAACAGTTGGTGTGATTTCTAACTCTGGAGAGGTGAATTCAGTCAAGGTAACAGAAAATTTAAAAACTATATTAGATAAACATGGTATAAAACTCAAAAAAGTTTCTATAGCTAGTTCTAATGACATTAAAAATGCGATGAATAAACTAATTGGTGAGGTGGATTTTATTTACTTACCACAAGATAATTCAGTCGTTTCTGCGCTTGATAACCTTGCAAGTATCAGCAGAGCTACTAAGACACCATTGCTTGCAAGTGATCCAACTTTGGTTGATAAAGGAGTCCTTATGGCTCTTGGTGCGAATTATTTTAAAAGTGGTGAGCAGCTAGGAAATATGATTGCAGACCTTATGGATAGCAAAATTTTAGAGCAACCAATTCAAAGCACTACTGCAAAAGAATTAAAAATTAACAAGCAATTAGCTGCAGAATTTGGTATAGATATTCCAAAAACTTTAGTTGAAGGAGATAGATAAATGAATCAATTACAGCTTCTGGGCGCTGTTGAGATAGGCTTGATTTACTCATTAGTAGCCATTGGGGTATATATTACGTTTAAAGTGATAGATTTTCCTGACTTAACAGTTGATGGTAGTTTTACTTTGGGTGCGGCCGTTAGCTCTTCCATGATATATGCCGGATTTGACCCGTACCTTTCTACATTTGTTGCGATATTGTCTGGTGGCTTTGCAGGAATTATTACTGGCTACTTAAATGTGCGCTGGGATATTTTAGGATTGCTTGTGGGTATATTAACCATGACTACTCTGTATTCAATCAATTTGCGTATTATGGGGCGCCCTAATATAGCTATTATTGATTCTGATACGGTATTTGGTAGCTGGTCTATAATTGGCACTATATTAATTGTAACAATTATCACTATAATATTATTAACTAGGTTTTTTGCTTCTGAGTTTGGTTTAGCGGTGCGGGCTGTTGGTATTAATCCTAAGGTTAGTAGTTCTTATGGTATAAACGTTGGAATAATGAAAATAGTAGCTTTAAGTATAAGTAATGGCATTGTAGCTTTTGCGGGCTCGTTATTTGCTCAGTCTCAGGGCTTTGCTGATATTTCAATGGGTACAGGTACAATTATTGTTGGCCTTGCTTCGGTTATTATCGGGGAAGCGCTAGTAAATCCTGAGCGTGTCTGGGTGTCTTTGCTTACTTGTGCGATTGGTTCCATTTTATATCGTGTAGCGATTGCTTTTGCCTTAAATGCTCATGATATTGGCCTTGAAGCTTCTGATTTAAATATGATAACAGCATTATTGGTAGCATTAACTATGATTTTTACAAAGCTCAGGAAGAAAAGAGGGGCTAGAAGCGTATGATAGAGTTAAAAGGTACTCATGTAGTTTTTAATAAAGGTACTAAGATAGAAAATCATGTGTTGAAAGGCATTGATTTTAAAGTAATGGATGGTCAATTTGTAACTATTATAGGTGGTAATGGCGCTGGCAAGTCAACTTTGATGAATGTGCTTTCCGGCAATATAGTTCCTAATAAAGGTAAAGTATTTATAGATAGTCTTGATGTAACTCGCATGTCTACAGAAAATCGTGCTAGTATGGTTTCACGTGTGTTCCAGGATCCAATGATTGGTACATTTTCTGAGCTAACCATCGAAGAGAATATGAGCTTGGCCTCAAAGCGTGGGATTAGGCGTGGATTATCACTTAGTTTAAACTCGAAATTAAAAGAAAAATTTAAAGAAGCTCTGTCAGATATTGGTATTGGGTTAGAAGATCGTTTAGCAGATAAAGTCTCATCTTTATCTGGTGGTCAAAGGCAGGCATTAAGTTTAATAATGGCAACCCTGCTTGGTTCCAAGATATTGTTGCTTGATGAACATACAGCAGCGCTTGATCCTAAAATTGCTAATAAAATTATGCAATTAACTGATAAAATAGTAAAAAGACATAATTTAACCGCGCTAATGATAACCCATAGTATGTCTCAAGCACTTGCATATGGTGACAGAACAGTTATGATGTATCATGGCAAGATAGTTCGTGATATGTATGGCGCAGAGCGCAAAAAGCTATCATCAGCTGATCTCGTTAAGTATTTTGATCTTTAAACGTAGGGTTACAATGTCATCTAAAATAAATAATTATTCTAAATTAGAAAAGAAATTTGAAGAAATCACACATCTAGGAAATATTGCAATGATCGCTCATTGGGATGCAGCTACTATGTTACAAAAAGGTTCTGCGCCTAGTAAGCAAAAAGAAATGGCAACTTTTTCGTCTGTATTGCATCGCATGGAAACGTCACAAGAAATAGGTGATTTAATCGAAGGTTCGCTTGCAGAATTTGATCATCTTGATGATTGGCAGAGGTCAAATTTGGCTAATATCAAAAAGTCATATGATAACCAAATATGTATAACTTCTGAAATTCAGCATGAATATAGCATAGCTTCTGGCGAGTGTGAATTTACTTGGCGCCAGGCTAGAATTGATAATGATTTTCAAAAATTAGAACCTTACTTAGATCGGGTATTTGATTCAGTACGTCGTATTGCTGCTCTTAAGGCAGATCAATTGCTAAAATCTCCTTTAGATGTACTTATAGATACTTATGATCCAGAACGCACTAGCGTAGAAATCAAAAGTGTTTTTGACGTATTAAAAGCAGAGTTGCCATCTTTAATTAATAAAATTACTGAGAAGCAAGCTTCGGAGAAAATTATTCCATTAACAGAAAAAATTGATGAAGCAACACAAAAAGCCATTGGCCTTAAAGTAATCCAAAAGATGGGATTTGACTTAGATCGTGGGCGTTTAGATAAATCTGTGCATCCGTTTTGTATTGGATCTAATGATGATGTGCGCCTAACGACTCGTTATGACGAAAATAATTTTTTATCTAGTTTATTTGGTGTTATTCACGAGACTGGTCATGGTTTATATCAACAAAATTTACCAGCTTCATACCGTAATCAGCCAGTTGGTCGTCCCAAGGGCATGGCTTTTCATGAAAGTCAGTCTTTGATTATGGAAAATCAGGCAGCTATATCAAAATCATTTATGCAATGTTTGTCTAAAATACTCAAAGATGATTTTTCTTTGTCATCTGCGGAATATTCAGCAGAGAATTTATATGGTTTAGCCACTAGGGTAAAACCTAGTTTAATTCGAGTAGATGCAGACGAAGCCACATATCCATTGCATGTAATTTTACGTTTTGAAATAGAAGAAGCAATAATTGAAGGAAATTTAAGGGCTGCTGACTTGCCAGAATTATGGAATAGTAAGATGCAGGAATATCTAGGCATCACATCAGATACAGATTCTGATGGTTGTATGCAAGATGTTCATTGGCCTTCAGGTTCCCTTGGTTATTTTCCTTCATATACAAATGGTGCAATTATAGCCAGTATGTTGATGAAATCTGCTAAAGAAAAATATTCATCAATTGATTCGGAGTTAGAGCTAGGTAAATTTGATAGTTTAAACACATATTTAACTGATAATTTAAGAAAATATGGATCATCAAAGATTTCTGCTGATTTATTGCATACTGCAACTGGTCATAAAACAGTGCAACCTATGATTTTTGTTGATTACCTAAAAAGCAAATATCTGTAGTTTGTAGTAAATATTTAATACCAAAGCTGTGCAATATTTGCAGCTAGTAGCATATTTTGATAGGAGGGTGTTGACAATTTGGATGATTGTTGATATCCTCTCGTCTGAGGTTAAGGGGTGTAGAGTTTCATTGCCCCTGCTGTTCCCAAAAATTTATATTATAATACTAAGGTCTAAATTTAAAGCTAGGTTGGCGCTTATTGCCAATGCTATAAAATTTCTTAAATCAAATATTCTATTTTAATTTTCCCCAATATAATAAATAATGACTAAACAACGTAAAGAGATTCTAAAGAAATCTGATAAAACCCCACAAAACAATCCCCCGAAAAATAATTCTCCAAAAAAAGCTCATACCCCACATGTAGAAGACGAAGTAAAAGCTATTAGTCAAGAAAGCAATGGGGTAACGGTCACATTAAAAGAGTTAAAGAAAAAATCTCCAGAAGAGCTACAAACCCAAGCAGAATCTATGGGTATTGAAAATGTAAGCTCTCTATTAAAACAGGAGTTAGTATTCTCAATTTTGAAAAAAATTGTTGAACAAGGGGGGCAAATTTTTGGCGAAGGCGTTTTGGAAGTGTTACCAGATGGTTTTGGCTTTTTACGGTCTCCAGACGCTAATTACTTAGCTGGTCCAGATGATATTTATGTCTCACCAAGCCAAATTCGTCGATTTGGTTTAAAAAAGGGTGATACTGTTGAAGGGCAGATTCGTGCTCCTAAATCCAGTGAGAGATATTTTGCTTTATTAAAGGTAAGCAAAGTTAATTTTGAGGATAATAATAATGCATATCACAGAGTGCATTTTGATAATTTAACACCGCTATATCCAGAAGAAAAATTAGCCCTAGAAGTAGAGACTGAAACTAAAGAATTTAGCACAAGAACTATAGAGATGGTAGCTCCTATGGGCAAAGGGCAGAGAGCCCTTATCGTAGCGCCACCAAGGACTGGTAAAACAGTGCTATTACAGAACATAGCACATGCAATTACTAGCAACCATCCAGAAGTATATTTGATGGTGTTATTGATTGATGAAAGGCCAGAAGAAGTAACCGATATGCAAAGATCTGTGAAGGGTGAAGTAGTAAGTTCGACATTCGATGAGCCAGCAGCAAGACACGTGCAATTAGCAGAGATGGTTATAGAGAAAGCAAAACGTTTGGTTGAACATAAGAAAGATGTTGTGATATTATTAGATTCCATAACCAGGTTAGCAAGAGCCTATAATACCGTGGTGCCGTCATCAGGTAAGGTGCTAACAGGGGGGGTTGATGCAAATGCACTACAAAGACCGAAGAGGTTCTTTGGTGCTGCGCGTAACATTGAGAATGGTGGATCGTTGACGATTATTGCAACTGCTTTGATTGAAACTGGTTCTAGAATGGATGAAGTAATTTTTGAAGAGTTTAAAGGAACTGGTAACTCAGAGATCGTGCTTGATCGTAAAATTGCAGATAAAAGAATTTATCCAGCAATTGATATTACAAAATCTGGAACAAGAAAAGAAGAGTTGTTGGTTGATCGCGCTACATTATCCAAGATGTGGGTGTTGCGTCGTATTATTAATCCAATGGGAACTATTGATTCAATGGAATTCCTATTGAGTAAATTTAAGGAAACAAAAAATAATGCTGAGTTTTTTAACTCAATGAATTCTTAAAATAAAAACGAACAATAAATCTTAGGAGGATTTTATGCAAAAAAGAGCAAAAATAGCATTAATTGGTGGCGGAAATATAGGTGGAACTCTGGCTCATTTAGCCGCGAAAGAAGCTTTAGGTGACATAGTATTATTTGACTTAACAGCTGGCAAAGCCAAAGGCAAAGCTCTTGATATTGCTCAAGGTTCAACTATTGAAAATTCAGATATATCTCTCAGTGGTACAAATGATTATAAAGATATAGCTGGTGCTGATGTAATAATTGTTACTGCTGGCATTGCCAGAAAGCCTGGTATGAGTCGTGATGATTTGGTAGCTATTAATGCTGGCGTTATGAAGACTGTAGCAGCTGGTATTAAGCAGCACGCACCAGATGCGTTTGTTATTGTTATTACTAATCCTCTTGATGCAATGGTTTATGTTTTACAGCAAAAAAGTGGTCTGCCACCAGAGAAAGTAGTTGGTATGGCAGGTGTACTTGATTCAGCGCGTTTTAACTGCTTCTTAGCTGAAGAGTTTAATGTTTCTGTAGAGAATGTGAATAGCTTTGTTTTAGGTGGTCATGGAGATACCATGGTGCCATTAGCTCGTTATTCAACAATTAGTGGTATACCAGTGCCTGATATGATTAAAATGGGCTGGAGTACTCAAGAAAAAATTGATGAAATTATTAAACGCACTAGAGGCGGTGGCGGTGAGATAGTAGCATTACTTGAGACGGGTTCTGCTTTTTACGCGCCTGCAACTTCTGCAATAGAAATGGCTAAAAGTTATTTATATGATAAGCGTAAAATCATGCCATGTGCTGCTTATTTAAATGGCGAATACGGTGAGAAAGATATTTACGTAGGCGTACCAGTTGTAATTGGTGCTAACGGTGTTGAAAAAATAGTTGAAATTGAATTAAACGAAGACGAAAAAGCTGAATTCCAGAAATCGGTTGATAGTGTCAAAGAACTAATTAATTCAATCAAACTATAAGTTTTTTAAATCATAAATCGCCAATGATAGCATAATAGTTATTATTGGCGATTTTTTTGTTAATTTAGTATCACCCCAATATATCCATGCAACTTTCTGATTTTGATTTTGAGCTTCCAGTTGAGCTGATAGCTCAATCCCCTGCTAGCCAGCGTGACCATTCAAACTTACTGATACCAGACTCTCTTGGTAATCAAATAGTAAAATTTTATAATTTACTAGATCATTTAAAAGAAGGTGATTTGCTAATCTTTAATGACAGCCGAGTAGTAAATGCAAAACTGACTTTGAATGCTGGAGAACGCAAGATTAATGTTAACCTGAACAAGCCTTCAGGAGCTAATAGTTGGTTAGGTTTTGCTAAACCTGCGAAAAAACTAAAAGAAGGCGATGAATTTGTTTTTGATAGTCATAAAATTGTGATTAAGAAGAAATTAGAAGCAGGTGAAATTGAAATCGAATTCCAAACAGATAATATTAGTATTTTTGACTTTTTAGATAAATATGGACAGGTGCCATTACCGCAATATATTAAACGTCCTGAGAATAACTTTGAGGATATTGAACGCTATCAAAATGTATATAGTCGTGCCAAGGGTTCAGTTGCTGCTGCTACCGCTGGATTACATTTTAGCGAAAAATTACTACAAAAAATAAGGGCTAAAGGTGTTGAGACTGTATTTGTTACATTACATGTTGGTGCTGGAACTTTCTTGCCTGTAAAAACTGAAAATATTCATGAGCATAAAATGCACTCTGAGTGGTGTGAAGTCTCAAAAGAAGCAGCAATGGCAATAAATGCAGCAAAAAAAGCAAATAGGCGAGTAATTGTTGTTGGCACCACGGCAATGCGTACATTGGAATCTTGCTCTAGAGATAATGTTGTGTATCCGGCTTTTATGGATACAAATATTTTTATAACGCCTGGTTATAAATTTCAAATAGCGGATATATTAATAACTAATTTTCACTTACCTAAATCTACCCTTTTTATGTTGATTTGTGCCTTTGCTGGGCACGCAGAGATGCAGACGCTTTATAAATACGCTATAGATAATAAAATGCGTTTCTTTAGTTATGGTGATGCAATGATGATAGATAGAAAAGTATAAGTAGAGTTATAAAGCTGTATATTGTTCTTTTCAGCATTTTGTATCCATATATGCTAAGATATTTGATGAATTTTCCTCTTCAGCATGGTACAAAACTAATTATGTTTAGCAATTTCTAGTAAATCTAGTTTGGATATACTGCGAAACTAGGCTTTTACAATCATTGGCGTACATAAGGTAATTGAGGCAAATAATGCAGTTTAAATTTAATATTTCTAATATCCATAAAAAATCTAGAACAGGAGTGATAGATACTGCGCACGGTCAGATCAAGACCCCCGCCTTTATGCCAGTTGGAACTAGAGGTACTGTAAAAGGAATGTTTCCAGAATCGGTGAAGCAAACAAATAGCGATATTGTTCTGGGCAATACTTATCATTTGATGCTTAAACCTGGCGCGGATCGTATAGAAAAATTTGGTGGATTGCGCAAATTTATGAATTGGGATGGACCTATCTTAACGGATTCTGGTGGTTTTCAGGTGATGTCTCTTTCAGATTTGCGCAAAATGTCTGAAAAAGGTGTTGAATTTAGTTCTCATATTGATGGTAGTAAGCACATGTTAACACCTGAGTATTCTACCGAAATACAATATAAACTAGATAGTGTCTGAACGAAAAGGACGCTTTTTGAAAAAACTTTAAAAAATTAACGGCTACCAGACATTATTTTTTATATAAAACTGGAAAAAATTAGCTCTGCTATAAGATCAATGAATAAATTCTAACAATACAGTTAA
>CAJQOE010000037.1 GCA_905479885.1 uncultured Rickettsiaceae bacterium
AAGTCGGCGAGCCGAGTACAAACTATGTTTGCCATGTGTAACCATGGTTTACTACATCCACGCGGCAAGCCACGTGGTTTTGCGTTTGCTTAATAAATTAATATATTGCAACTAATATATACATTTTTTTAATAATTGTCATCCTTTGTACCAGCACTGCAAAATGCAAAGCAAGATGATAAATTGTGTATAATACCGCCTTAAGAGTCAGATTGACTATATTAGAATTATTTTAAAGAACATTAGTATCAATTATAGATCCATATTCTTTTGGTAATTTATATTCTGGATGAGTTTCTTTCATAAAAAATACTAAAATGGAAGAACATGCTAACAGAATTGGTATTATAATAAGAGCAAATTTGTAATCACCCGCAGTATAACAAGGAATATTATTACACATTTCTCCGCTCCAACTAAAATCTATTAAGGCTCCTATAATAGGAAGAAAAATAATCCCGGTAGACATTACAATGGCATTGACAAATGCTATAGATACGCCACTCATTTTTAATGGCATCGCTTCACAAACACTGGCGAAAGTAAGGCACTTAGCTGTGTATGCAAAACCTGCAATAAAAAACAATACATATAAAAAATAAAGAGGTGCATCGGCAATAAATATAGTAAACCAAGCTAAGCTTGTAACCACTGATCCAATAAACATTGGCAAACGTCTCTTTTTTATAGTATCAGAAAAATAAGCAAAGCAAGGGCTTCCTATAGCGGCTCCTAAAAACATAGCTGAAACTACTGATGCAGCTATAACATCAGACACTACAGCTACATTATGTACAAAAGAAACTCCCCATACTACACCTATTATTGTAATAGGTAGATACATTAACATTCCATAAACTCCCAAAATCCAAACTTGAGGGTTTTTTACTAAAAATAATATATTAGTAAGTGGGCTTTTATTTTCATAAATATCTACTATTTCTTCATGATGATCTATCACTGGCTTATTGCTTACAAGAAAGAAAATTAATAAAGCTACTGCGATACCAACTAAAGCTAAAAACTCCATGGTTTTTTCAAAACCAAATTTGTTAAGAAAAATTTCTAACGGGGCTCCACCAAGGCTTGCTCCTGCTGTTCCCATAAGAATAGTGAGACCTGTAACTTTTGCTACATGTTTTGGTTCTAACCAAAGAACGCCTAATTTTATAGTTCCAATGAGGCCACACGCAGATCCCATTCCCATTAAAAAACGAGCTGCCCCTCCAATTATAGGGCTTGTTGTATTTCCAAAAATAAAGCATGACAGCGCGCAAATAACAGATGCAATGCATAAGAAAAATCTGGGTCCAAAGCGATCGATAGTAATTCCCAACGGTATCTGCATGGCAGAATAAGACCAATTATACGCCCCCAGTAGCAGACCAAGAGAGGAAGAATCAATAGCAAAATTAATCAAAAGTTCATCGTTCATTATATTGGGAGATACACGCACCATAAATTGATACATATAAAAAATCCCACCACAAGCTACAACCAGCCATCCTCTTATGTTTTGTTTTAAATTATTTTTTTGCAATATTGTCATTTAATTCATTTAATATTAATTTGCTTTATAATAGTCTTTTTTTATAGTGTTAGCAACGTATTACCAATAGGGTTAAATCTGAGTAGTATAATTCAACACCAACTAACCATAGCCATAAAACTTTAATTTCCATAATTTTCTAACTAAATTATTAGGTGGCGAGTTGCACCTTGATAGCATATAATGTGATCTAAAACAAACAGTACTCACATTAGGTGAATAAACATGAAAAAGCACTATATTTTATGCCTAATAAGCTACATTTTACTTATACCCAATGCCCTAGGGGATGAATCTAGTTTATCAGAAGAGCAGAAGCGATATACAAACACTCTTCAAGAGCTAGCTAGCCAAAATAATGAATTAATTGAGTCAGAAAAATTATGGCAAGAAACGTTTGAAAATCGCTTTGAAACGCATGAAAAAATCTTAAAAAAATTAAAAGCTATTGATAATAGCTTGCGTGATAATAAATCGCATCATTCTATCGATGAAGATTATGCTTATATTTTAACATTATGGCGCTCTTTCGTAGAAGGTTCGTTCGATAATATTTCAGGCAAGGTAATTGAACGTAAACTTCCCGAATTAATAAGTTATGATAAATTTTCAGTTGAACTGGGTATTAGTGAGGAGCAAATACAACAAATAGCATTGCTGCACAAACAGCTACTTAATAATTTTCATAATCAAATGATAATATTTGATCATGCACAAGAAAAAGATTCTCTACAATACACCACTATATTACTTTATTCCGGTAAATTAAGATCTAAACTTTTTCAACGACTTGAAAAGACAAACAATCAATCTATTCAAAGCATATCCAATGAGATGCTTGCCGATTTGTGGCGCGAAGTTCAGATTATACCTTTAAGATGGAGCGCTACTTTTTATTCTAAAATTTTAGTATTTAGAGATAATTTAAACGCTGGTTTAATGGGTTATTTTTTAATTGCCCAAGAGCTATTATTTTTATGCTTTATAGGTTTTATTACCTTTAGCTTTATTTGGTTCTTTCAAAGAGTTTCTGCTCGTTTCGAAATGATCGCTGAAAATAATATCAAAAAAGCTTATCGCGCAAATAAACATTGGTTATGGCAATATTTTCTAATGCTACTTAACAAGTCTATTCCTTGGTTTTTATTATTGCTAGGTGTAAAACCACTAGAAAGTGCCTTAGATAAAACTAGTATACGAGAGTTATCAGGATTATTACCTTATATAGAATATTATATATACTATAAGCTAATAATTATCACTACTCACTACACTATTATAAAAGCAAAGATGAAAAATTTCTTTGTAATGAGCTATACAAAGCAAGCTAAATTACTGCGCTCTTTCCTTGGGATTTATCGATATATATTTATTAATATGTTACTCCTGCATACAATAGATACAGTAGTTGGTAAAGCAATAGTTTATTCTTTGGTTATTCAATGCTTTATCATATTTGGTATGATATATGCTATATATATTGTAGATCTCTGGCGTTTAGAAATCTTCTATAAGATTCATGGTTTATTACCTTCTTCGTTGATTAATTTAATTAAACTACGTTTTCGTAAATGGTATGCACCGCTAATTTCTTTCGTTTGCTTCAATATCATTTTCGTAAATTATTTTTATAATTTGCTAACAGCATGGTTGAATCAATTTGATTTTTCCAAAAGGGTCTCTGCTAAAATTTTCTTAGCACAAATTAAAATAGCTAAAACTCAAAAACCAAAAGACAGTTTATACGCCCTACCTAGTGCATATATTAAACAATTTGATTGCCGCAACATAATATGTGATTTAATTAGTAAAAAAACTGACTTTATAAATTGTAAAGCCAACATTGATAAGTGGCTAAAGGGCGAAAAAGCTGTTCACTCTATGTCAATATATGGTCCTTGCGGCAGTGGCAAGTCTGCCTTGATAGCTACCTTAAACAAACAGTTCCAGGACGTTGATTTTAATATTCTATCATTGACCAACAAAAGCACTTCTTCAGATGCATTAATCACTCACTTAAAAAAAATATTAGGGGGCACGGCTCAAGAATTAGATCTATTAATTGAAGAATGGCGCGAGTCATTAAAAACAAAAAGAGTAATATGCATTGATGACGCCCATAATTTATTCTTAGCAAAACACAATGGTTTTGAAGCCATAAAGGCTTTAATGAAAATTATTAATGCAGGTATAGATAATATTTTTTGGTGCATAACTTTCCATCGTTATTCTTGGTTCTATATTAAACAAGTACTAGATTCTTATCAATGTTTTGATAGCGTGATAAAACTTGAACCTTGGTCCGCAGATGAGTTACAAACACTAATAACAAGTCGGCATAAAGAAACTAAATACGATCTTTCTTTTGACGACATATTTTTTAGTCTGGAAAAGAAAAATCTTAATGACTCTATTGACCGTACCAAAAGTAAATTTTTTGAAATTTTATGGGAGCAATCGAATGGTAATCCATCTCAGGCTACCAGATTATGGTTAAATTCTTTGCGTTACAATGGAGTTAGAACATTGTATGTATGTTTACCGCCATTACATAACACCGTTAACTTTTTAGAAATGGAAGATGAGGTACATTTTATATGCGCAGCTATTACTAGACATGAAATGCTCTCTCATCAACAAATACAAAGCATAACAGGCCAAGAAGATGCTGTGGTAACTAGGGTCTTAAACCTTTGTCAAAAAAGAGATCTACTCTTTCAAGATGAGTTGCAAAACTTTCGACTACATAAAGATTATGCCTCTCATATTATTAAAATTTTAAAAAGAAAAAATTATGTCTACTGACGATCTATCGTTTGATTATTTAATAGCATTTTCGAATAGCTTTAAATTACAGAAACTATTTTTAGTATGCCTAGGAATTGGCCTTCTAATTTTTATTTCAAAAAGCATTGCTTTAATAGCAATGCAAATTTCTATGCGCTTACCTACAAAAAAAACTTTAATTTTTCAAACATCCACAATATTTACGTTCTTTTTTAATATCGTGGGCAGCATTTACATATTCTACGGAATACTGCAGCCTCCAAAAGAGTTACTTATAGCATTCTTAGGTAGTGCTACAGTTGCAGTTGGTTTTGCTTTTAAGGATCTAGTATCATCCCTAATCTCTGG
>CAJQOE010000038.1 GCA_905479885.1 uncultured Rickettsiaceae bacterium
AAAGCTTTATTAAAACGTAAAGGTTTCATCTATGAAGAAATCAACGCAAATGACGACAAAATACGCGATGAAATGATTAAAAAATCTGGCGGCATGCGCACTGTCCCGCAAATTTTTATAGGAGATCAACATATTGGTGGCTGTGATGAACTATACGCACTTGAAAAAGACGGAAAGTTAGATCAAATGGTGAAGTAATTTTATCCGCTCTTTGCTAGAGCTTCTCTATCTCTGGCAAAGAGTTTGGTTTGAAACTCGATGAACTCCGAAAACTCTATTTCTAGCGCACGCTTGTTGGCTTGTAGTAATATCTCTAAATCCCTACCCAAATCGGCAAAGAAAAAATCCGGTTCACCACTTTGTTTGGTACCTAAAATTTCTCCACCGCCTCTAAGTATTAAATCTTGCTCTGCAATATAAAAACCATCGCTACTTTTGCGCATTATTTCTAATCTTTGTCTGGCCATATTTGAAAGGCGTTTTGGGTTGTACATTAGCATACAATAGGATTGTAATTCGCCTCGTCCCACCCGGCCCCGTAACTGATGTAGCTGAGCTAGACCAAATTTCTCTGCATTTTCAATAATAATCAACGTCGCATCTGATACATCAATACCAACTTCAATAACAGTAGTTGCAACTAGTATACGTATTGCTCCTGCTTTAAACTGTTGCATTACATTATCTTTCTCTGCCGACTTCATTTTACCATGCAATATAGCGACCATGCCGGGATAGGCTGCCTCTAATTCCAGATAGCGAGCAGTTACATCTGCATATATGGCATCTGCATCCTGTGCTGCTAGAGTTTTATCGTTTTGATCAATCAATGGACAAACCCAATAGACCTTTTCACCGAGTTCTAGTTTTTTATGCAATGACTCAATCACTTGATCTTTCTTAGTATTAGCAGTGATAGTTGTAATAATAGGCAAACGGTTTTTTGGTTTGGTTTTGACGCATGATATACTCATATCCCCAAACATCGTGAGCGTTAAGCTACGTGGAATAGGTGTTGCAGTCATTACTAGTACATCAGGATGTGAGGCTTTTTCTATTAGTTCAAGACGTTGCTCAACGCCAAATCTATGCTGCTCATCAATTATTATAAAACCAAGATCTTTGAACTCTACCGTGTTTTGGAATAAAGCATGCGTGCCGATTAAAATATCAATTTCTCCACTTTCCAACCCTACTTTTATTTTTTTTCTATCTGAAGCACTAGTCTTTCCAGTCAGCAATGCGGGCGTAATATTTGTGCCCTCAAGCGCATGCTTAAAAAACTGAAAATGTTGCATACTTAGCAAATCTGTTGGCACCATAAGAGCTGACTGAACACCATTGCTAGCTACATTAATCATAGTCAGTAATGCTACTAAGGTTTTACCAGAACCAACATCACCTTGCAAAAGTTTCATCATTTGAATATTAGAGATTTGATCCGCTTCTATTTCTTGAATAGCTTGACGTTGAGCAGCAGTTAATTCAAAGCCTAATCGATCTAGGGTCTGTTGTTTTAAAGATTGAGAAATTGCAAATTTACGTCCCAAAACCTCTTGTTCTTTACTTTTTAATTTTGCTAATGACACCTGATTTGCAAATAATTCCTTTGCCGATAAGCGTTCTATAGCCTCTTCAATAGCTCTTTCAATTAATTGGGGATTAGAGCTAAGGTCAATTAGATGTAATTGCTCAACTTCACTTAATAAACTGTCTATATATAATTTTTCGTTATCACTGATCTTACTAAATAATATCCGGGCTTTGACTGCAGTTTTTAATGCATCGATCCCACTTAGAATATATCCATATAGTTGCTTGTTGATCAAACCATAAGTCAAAGGGTACACCGGCTCTACCGGAGCCGACAATTCTTTTTTAAATAAAAATTCTGGATGTGTAATTTGCCAAGTACCATCAAAAAATTGCACCTTACCAGCTACAGTATATTTATTTCCTTCTTTTAAGCGACTATATATAAAAGGCGGGATTTTATTGAAAAAAACTAATGTTAAACTACCAGTATCATTTGAAGTATAAATTTTTATAGGTGAGCGTCTTGAAGTTGACCTTGCTATCTCGTCTATATTAATATCGACTTGTGCTAGCATACCATCACGAAAATTCTTCATATTAGACGAAACATCGCTGATATGATATGAGCTAGGTTTATAAAAAATTAGGTCCCTAAGCAAATAAATACCCAGCCTCTTAAGAGCCTTTTCAGCAATTTCCTTCATTGGAATAATAGTATTTACTGGCTGAAAAAATATATTATACATTGATAGGCTATTTACGGAATTTATCAATAATCAGCGTGCAGCTGGCTCTTAGATCGAGGTCAAACTCATTAGTCTCATCTATCATAAGTTTTATCTGTTCGTATTTTATTTGCAAATATTGCGGCGAAACAGGGTTTAATTGAGCGAATAATTCTTGCTCTATAAAAGATAATTTTATCTCAGAACTTATCATTTTACGACAAAATTTTGCTAATAATGCCTCGAGAGAAGAAGAAAACTCAATCCACACATCCCGATCTTTAACTGCAAATTCTTTAATAAAGGCTAGTTTATCCGCTAAAGGAGTTTTTTTTAGAAGCGGCTTGATAAAACATTCTTGAATGTCAAAATTTTTATTATCATAATGGTGATTAATCTTAACGCAGCGTGAGCGTATGGTGGGCAAAATGCTTGCAGCATTCTCAGTTAGCAAGAATAAATATGTATTAGCTGGCGGTTCTTCTAGAATTTTTAAACAACAATTAGCTGCATTTATATTCATCTTATCCGCTGCATAGATCAACGCAATTTTTTTTCCAGATATCACTGAGGTTTTATGTAGAAAATTCTGTAATTGACGAATCTGCTCAACCGAAATATTCTTGCTCGTGCTATCTATTTTTTGTATATACATATAATCTGGATTGTGTTCTAACGCACCTTTAGTTAGGATTTTATCTTTAATAAAATCTTTTACTTCATCTAAAGCTAAATCAATTGCATCAATATTTATCAAATAGCTATTATGTAGTCTGTTGATATTATAATGCTCTTCCAGATATTTTTTTATCACTGCGTAAACCTAGCTAAACTATTGCTTTTTCCTAAAATTTCCATCATTTCAAATACACTAGGAGATGCAGTTCTGCCCGCGATAAATGCCCTGATATATTTCATCAACTCACCCAGTTTTAAGTCGTTCTGAACGGCTACATCTTTTAGAGTAGATTGAATATTTTCTTTATCAAACTCTACTAAATTTTGTAATGCATCTACTGTTTTCGCAATAAGATTGCGATCAACTTCTTGTATTAAAATTTTTGCTTCCGCAGTAATAGTAAGTGGTTTATCTATTACAAACATAGAAGCCATATCATATAAATCTAACATTAATTCAGCTCTTGGCTTGAGTGAATCCATGGCTAGTTTTATGCATTCTTTTGACTCGGCATCAATCTCGTAATTCATATTGTCAAATACCATCTCAGACAAAGTACTATTATCCATATTACGCAAGTAATGAGCATTCATGTGTTTCATTTTATCAAAATCAAGGCGTGACGGAGATTTTCCCATACCTTCAGTGCCAAACCACTCGATAGCTTGCTCGCGTGAGATAATTTCATCATCACCGTGCGACCAACCTAGCCTGAGCAAATAATTATTCAGAGCCGCCGGTAAATATCCCATTTCTTTATAATTTTCTACACCTAATGCTCCGTGTCGTTTTGAAAGCTTAGCTCCATCTGGTCCATGAATAAGCGGTATATGTACCATCTTTGGAATATCAAAACCAAGTGCCTCATAGATTAATTGCTGGCGTGGAGCATTACTTAAATGATCATCACCTCTAATGATATGTGTAATGCCCATATCGTGATCATCTACAACTACAGCTAGCATATAAGTTGGGCTACCATCACTACGTAGTAGGATCATATCATCTAGATGTGAATTTTGTACAACCACTTTGCCTTGTAACAAATCATCTATTATCGTTTCACCATACCTAGGTGCCTTCAAGCGAATGACTGGCTTTTGGTCTTTCGGATGTTGATCAGCTGCTATATCTCGCCATTTTGAATGAAAAATAAAATGCTCACTTTCAGATCTAGCTTTTGCGCGCATAGCTATAATTTCTTCTTGCGGTGTAAAACAATAATAGGCTTTACCTGCTTTTACTAAATTCTCAGCCACCTGCGCATGACGAGCTGCCCGCTGTGATTGATA
>CAJQOE010000039.1 GCA_905479885.1 uncultured Rickettsiaceae bacterium
CGAACATTTGTTCCTAGCTGTCTATGGCTAGATATCGAGCGGGTAGGTTGCTTGAGGTAAATGGTAACATTTATCCTAGATAAATAACTGCAATAACTTAATTGTTATACAGAATCCGGCTTATAGACCATCTCATTTTAAATTAAAAGATTATGCAAACATTATACCATCATCCTATATGCCCTTTATCAAGACAAGTGCGCGTCTATTTAAAGGAATTGAATCAAGCTTTCAGCATAATCAAAGAAGATTACTGGACAAGGCGTAATGAATTTGTCAAAATCAATCCAGCCAGTAACCTTCCCGTGCTGCAGCTCACTTCTCCTAATTACGCTTTAGTAGGAATATATTCTATAATTGAATATATTGTAGAAACACAGCAAGATTTCTATTTTATGCCTCAAGACCCAGTACAGCGCGCTGAAGCCAGAAAGTATATTAGCTGGTTTAATGAAAAATTTTATCGCGAAGTAAGTAAAATTTTGGTAGATGAAAAAATGATAAGACTACTAATGCGTCAAGGTGGTCCAAGAAGCGCCTTTATTATGGCAGCTAAATCTAACCTTACTCAACATTTTAAATTTCTAACTAACCTACTAGAAAAAAATACTTACATAGTTTCTGAAAAAATATCATGCGCAGATATTGCAGCAGCAACACATATCTCGATAGTAGATTATTTTGGAGAAATTAATTGGGATAGTTGGAGCACATTAAAAGAATGGTATTCTATTATCAAATCTCGCCCTTCTTTTCAACCTCTTCTCCAGGATCGTATAGCAGGATTTGTTCCTTCTAAAGACTACTCTAATCTAGATTTTTAATGATTTATTTTTCTAAATTAATACACTAATAGACAAAATAACTATCCTCATTTCTTATAATTAGTAGTATTGACTCAGGCTCTCATTTAATCTTAAACAAAAATAACAATTATTGTTTATGAAAAACGAACCTACTAAAAACGAAACAAATACTCCAACAAGGTGGCAAACTGCCTGGAATATACTAAAAAAAGGTGCAAAACTTGCCTATAAGGCAGTGGTTAGTAATAGTGGTTCTATCCTCACTGCTTCTGCAGCCTTAGTGCTTGGTGTAATTACTGGCGGCACCGTGCCTATTGTAATAGCAGCCGTAGTCCTCGGGGTCAAACTAGTAAAAACTAGTCTTGATGCCCAGAAAGCAATCAAAACACGCGATTTAGATATAGAAAACACAGCCTTAGTCGATTTTGCTACTGCACTTTATGTGCAGCAAAAAACACTAGAACTACAACCTAAGCTATTATCTACCACTAAAAGTCTTTCGCCATTAGAATTAGATGGCAGCGGAAAGAATCTTACTTATAACAAATCCCTCAACCATGTGCATAAAATTGTAAACGTAATCAACGCAGGGCTAGATATCACCACAGTAGCTATAAACCCCATCAAAGGAATACAAGCTGCTCAACATATAAAAACGGGAATTGAAGTTGTAGAAAAAATCAAAATCTCTTTAGAAATAATGGCTAGCTCTAGTGAAATCGTTGCCTCTGCTGGAGCAGGAAAAGAATTATATGAGATTATATCTGAACGCTTACGTGCTCATCCAGAAATGCAAGAACAATTAGTAAATTTAATCAATGGCAGCAGAGGTACAGAGGGTGCTTCTTACCTGAATATTGAAGAATTACGTCAACAAACACAAACTATAAAAAACGAAAATCTAGCTTTAGTAGCTACATTAAAAGAAGATAATTTTTATAAATTAACACCTGTTCAAATCCAAGACTCATTTAAACAGCATTTGCAAGAAATAAGTAAAAACCCTGAACCTATCCCAAAACAAGAAACTACGGTAAAAAGGATATGGCACGGTATTAAAAATGCTTTAAACCCTTATAGTAAGTATCATCCTGAAGTACAAGAACATTCTGGACTAACTACGGCAGTGCGCAAAGAACGTATTAAGCCCCCAATAGCTAAAGAAAAGGCAGTGACAAAAGATGATTTTGAACTCAATAAACAAAGCACTACACAAAGCACGACTATTAGTAAGGAACAAAGACAACAAGATCTTGAGCGCTTTAAAGCAGATGCACAAAAATTCGACGCTCGCCTAATACAAAAAGCACATACTATTGGAAAAGTAATACATAGTGAAGGTCATAGCCAAAGTTCTGATATGCCCAAGACCATTAGCCCTACTCAAAAACACACTACAACAAAAACACGTTAAGCTATACTTCATAGAAATTATAATCAATCTCGTACACAAGGCTAGCACTCTGCTATATCAAGCATAGAATGTTTTGCGTTTAAGCTACTTTCTTTTACTTGACGCTTAAGATAGTAGCTTAACCTTGTTAAATACAATCAACGCAAGAGGAAATCTATTTTATTGCCGATCATGATATCTATGCTATCTACTGATGGCGGCGCTGGAACGAATTCAGTTTTTACTTGAATAAGTTGATCTGGGGACATATCAATATTTGTACGATCATCAATACGTGACTTTAATACCCGATTATTTTTATCAAATAGTCTAATTCTTACAAGGGGCATTTTTATGTCTTTTAGAGAAGCATTATGTACTTTGTAATTCACAGTGATTTTATCAATGTCTTTTTCGTGAACTATCTGCATACTTTTAATACTCACCTCATTGCTATTAAGCAGTGAGTCAGCACCCAGTTTATTGGGAAATAACATAGCGAGCATGAAAATAATTAATCCAACCATCAATACAGGCATTGCAAATAAATATGGCGGTATTTTTATAGGTAATAAAGCTGGCAGATTTATTCCATTACCAAGTGGAATGGCCGCTTCTGGCACAGTTAACACAGGCTCAATGCGTATATTATCTTCTAACTTCTGATGCCAAACATGAGAGCATTTTGAGCACTTCACTTTTCTTCCGTGCTTTCCAATTTGTTCTGGAGTAACTACAAATTTTGTGTCACATTCTGGGCAAGCAATATACATTATTGATTATTATCCTAAATTCTCTTATTCTACTAATGATAAAAATATAGCTATTTACGACTATATTCAACTCATTTATACACAAATTAATATTATGAAAAATTATATTACAGCAATTGAAGAATTTTGGCAAATTAGAGACTCACTTACTAAGGATTCAAAACAGTTCAAACAAGCTAAACAATTAGTCAAACAAATCGTTGCAGAGCTGGATAATGGCAATATTTCTGTCTGTGAAAAAATTAATGCACATTGGCAAATAAATGAGTGGGTTAAAAAGGCCATTTTGTTAGGTTTCAAAACTTCTGAAATGCAAATTTACGATGGCAACTGCATGCAATGGTATGATAAAATAAATCCTAAATTCGGCCATAATAACCAAGAAACATTAAAGCAATCTGGAGTCAGAATGGTGCCTGGAGCTTTTGTTCGGCATGGAGCATATCTTGGCAAAAATGTTGTGGTTATGCCTTCTTTTATCAATATCGGAGCTTATGTGGGAGATGGTACTTTGATCGATACATGGGCAACTATCGGCTCTTGCGCGCATATTGGCAAAAACTGTCATATATCTGGAGGGGCAGGAATTGGCGGTGTCTTAGAACCACTACAGGCTGCGCCAGTAATAGTTGAAGATAATTGTTTTATAGGAGCGCGCTCTGAAATAGTAGAAGGCGTACTCGTTGAAGAAGGCTCAGTTATTAGTATGGGAGTATTTATTGGTGCTTCAACTAAGATAATCGAGCGCGATACTGGTAAAATAATTTACGGCAAAATACCAGCATATTCTGTTGTAGTACCAGGTAGCTTGCCCGCCAACAAACCAGGATTACCTAGCCTATATTGTGCCGTAATTATTAAACAAGTAGATGAAAAAACACGCGCAAAAACTAGTATCAACGAACTACTTAGGGAATAAACAAAACGCTGATACTGTTTAATTAAACATCTAAGTTAGATACATTTAAAGCATTGGCATTAATAAAGTCTCTGCGTGGCTCAACCACACTACCCATTAAAGTTGAAATTACTTCTTCAGCGTCATCAATATCGCCTACTTTAATCTGTAGTAATGTGCGCCTCTCATGATCAAGAGTAGTTTCCCATAATTGCTCAGCATTCATTTCACCAAGACCTTTAAAGCGCTGTACAGCCAAACCTTTTTTACCAGTTTCAATAATTAATTGTAGCATCCTGCTTGGAAGTTCCACTGCATGTACTTGGCTTTTAAGGTTCAGTATAGTTTTACCTATAAAGAAATTTTCTAATAGCTGCCCAAGTTTGTTTAAAGCTACAAACTCAGGAGATTCTATCTGCTCTACGTACAGCATTTTGTTAATTCTAACGCCACGCACAAAACGGAAAAATTCAATTGATTTATCGCTAACATTCACTTCCCAATCAGTCTTATCAGGAGATGCTATTCCAAAATTCAAAGGAGATAATGCTGCCGTTAACTCGTCTTTTTTAACTTCAGAGAACGAAGAACCTTGCAACAAATTATTAACCGCCAAACATTCGGCAATTTCTATATCAAGTCTCTTAGAAACCGAGGATAAACTATCTACAAATTTTGTTACTTTTTCAACCATGTTTTCAAAATCGGTACCAGAAATCACCTCTTTGGAGGCAAGTTCAATAGAGCTATCACTCAATGTACTGTTAATCAAGTATGTGCGTAGAGCTTGTTCATTCTTCAAATATACTTCGTTACTTCCACGTTTTATTTTATAAAGTGGTGGTTGTGCTATGTATAAATAACCCTTCTCAATCAAAGCAGGCATATGACGATAGAAAAAAGTTAACAATAAGGTTCTAATATGTGAGCCATCAACGTCCGCATCGGTCATGATGACTATTTTATGATATCTAGTTTTTTCAACATCAAAATCTTGACCTATACCAGCACCTAGAGCGGTAATTAATGTCCCAACTTGTTCAGAACCTAACATCTTGTCAAAACGCGCTCTTTCTACGTTTAAAATTTTACCACGCAATGGTAAAATTGCCTGTGTTTTTCTATCACGCCCTTGTTTTGCTGTACCGCCCGCGGAATCTCCCTCTACAATAAACAATTCAGATAATGCTGGATCTTTTTCCTGACAATCAGCAAGCTTCCCTGGTAGATTTGAAATCTCTAGAGCAGATTTACGTCTTGTTAACTCTCTAGCTCTTCTTGCTGCTTCGCGCGCACTTGCAGCTTCTACAACTTTACCAACGATTAACCTAGCTTCAGTTGGATTCTCTTCAAACCACTCAAGTAATTTCGCATATACAGCAGATTCAACAACTGGACGCACTTCTGAAGAAACTAATTTATCTTTAGTTTGTGAAGAAAATTTGGGATCTGGAACTTTTACAGATAATACACAAGCCAAACCTTCTCTAGCATCATCACCAGATAATGAAACCTTCATTTTTTTGGTCATGCCGCTTTTTTCTGCGTATGAATTAATTACTCTTGTCAACGCTGCTTTAAAAGCTGACAAGTGTGTTCCACCATCACGTTGCCTAATGTTATTGGTAAAGCATAGAATATTTTCATGATAGGAATCATTCCATTGCATTGCAAATTCTAATGTAATACCCCTTTCTTCGTCCCCTGCTGTTAGAGAAATACACGGATGCAAGGACACTTTGTTACGATTATTATATTCAACATAAGCCTGAACGCCGCCATCATAACAAAATTCTACTTCCTTTTTCTCATCATAGCGATCATCGACTAAAAGAATATGCACACCAGAATTTAAAAATGCTAACTCACGCAATCTATGCTCAATGGTGGCAAAATCAAATTCCATGATTTTAAAAATATCGGCCGAAGGCATAAAGGTAACTTCTGTACCTTTTTTATCAACTGCTTCCTTTTCTACACGTAATGGAAACTCAACATCGCCATCTTTAAATCTAATTAGATGTTCTTTTTGATTACGCCAAATACGTAATTCTAACCAACTAGATAATGCATTCACTACCGATACACCAACACCATGCAGACCACCAGAAATTTTATATGAGTTTTGGTCAAACTTACCACCAGCATGCAGTTGCGTCATAATAACTTCAGCCGCAGATACCCCTTCACCTTCGTGCATATCAACTGGTATACCACGTCCGTTATCGCTTACAGTTACAGAACCGTTTTTATTGATTATGACTCGTACTAGGTCACAATGACCAGCTAATGCTTCATCAATTGCATTATCCACTACCTCGTATATCATATGATGTAGGCCAGAACCATCATCAGTGTCCCCAATATACATACCAGGTCTCTTACGAACAGCTTCTAAGCCCTTTAATACTTTAATAGAATCAGCCGCGTATTCTTCGACCTTTACTTCTTCTTCTATATTTGACATGAACATCTCTAACGTGATAAAAAACAATGTAGTTAGCATACAAGAGAACCACAATTTTTAAAAGGAAAACTTAGGCAAAAGCCGGAGAGATTTATGAGTTTATTAACTTTTCAACAACTAGATGAAGCTATACATAAATATGATTTGGTATTATTTGATCTTTGGGGTGTAATTATTGAAGGCGACAGCACTTATCCAGGCGTTGTAGAAGCAGTCAATAATATGATTACCAGAACAAATGTTATGTTTCTTACTAATGCTCCAAGGCCAAATTTCAAAGTTGCAGAAAATTTGCGCAAATGGGGTATAACTAACGCAAAGGAGGATATGGTAGTTACTTCAGGTGATCTGGCACGCCAAATGATTCAAGCTCATAACTCTAACTTCGAAGGTAAAACACCAAAAATTTATCATCTTGGAGAAGACCGCAACGAAGACATACTGATAAACTTCAACCATGAATTAACGCAAGATCTAGATAATGCAGATATATTATTACTTAGCCTATATCGCGATGATCACGAAGATATTCATGAATTCAATAATATTCTAAAACAAGCGGCACTCAAAAAAGACCTACTAATTTTATGCTCAAATCCAGATACTACAATTCCCAAACATGGTACCATACGTTATTGTGCTGGACACTTTGCTGAAATAATAGAAAAATTTGGGGGAGAAGTTGTCTATACTGGCAAACCTAAAGAAGTGATTTATAATTTTGCCCTACAAAAACAACCACACATCAAAAAAGAGCGTATTTTGATGATAGGTGACACATTCGAAACTGATATTCTGGGAGCTAATAAAGCAGGAATTCATTCAGCTCTAGTGCTATCTGGCAACTCAGCACCTTTCCATAATATGCATGAATCTATGGATGATAAATTATCTGCATTACACAAACATGCCCAAAAAACAGGTATAATACCAAGCTTTGTTACTAGTATAGTATAAATTATGCAGAACTCCGTAAAAATTATAGGAAATGAGCAAGACTCTATATTATTAGCGGCACAACTAGCTGATGATATCAAACCAAATGATATCATCACATTTAGTGGTGATTTAGGCGCAGGTAAAACTTTCCTGTGTAGAGAAATTATAAAGAACTTATGTGGTCAAGAAACGCAAGTAATCAGCCCTACTTTTAACTTGCTACAAATTTATGATTATACAAATTGTTCAATTTATCATTTTGACCTATACAGACTGAAACATCCATCAGAAATATATGAATTAGGAATAGAAGAGGCGTTTGCAAGCCATATATGCCTTATTGAATGGCCAGAACTTATAAATGACCTACTGCCCGAAGACACTACTCATATTAATATTGAGATAATCAGCAACACCCGAAGAAAAATTACAATTAAAAAAGTATAGCTATAGTATAAATTAGCAAGAAGTAGTTGAATTACTCTAGAAAACTTAATACCATTAATAATAATATATTTTATTTATTACATGAGTATTTATGGCAAAAGGTGACTATCAAGCAGCTACAAGACAGCAAAGAAGGCTTGCACAGCAATATTTTAATACTCAAAAAATTGATACTGATATTCAAACCTTATCTATAGAGCAATTTCAAGCAATCGAAACAATGCATCTAAAAGATAATGGAACTGATCACATACTAGGGCCAACAGAGGAACAATTAGAACGTGTAGAGAATTATCTACAAGGACACCCTGAACTTAATACAACGTTTGAGCAATTATCAGATAAAGAAATTACAGTTATAGATCCAACGTACAAGGAGTCTCAAGCAATTGCTGAAGCACCTGTAGTAGAAGCTGAAAAACAGCCTGCATTATCTATGCAGGAAATAATGAAACAAGAAGCCGAAAAACGTAGAACGGCCATGGGTTACGATGAAGAAGATAGAGATCTTAACCCAAAACCAGCCACATTAGAACAACAACTTCAAGAAGAAATATCTAAAAGAGCAGCAAAAAAGCAAGAGGCTCAAAAACCCATTACACAAGAAATACCAGCCGAAGAAATGGCACAAGATAGCGTTATCTTTGGAGCAAAATCCAATAATACAGTATCTGTTTCTGTTAGCGACACTATAGATCCAATAACTGCTGCAATTCGCGAAGAAATCATCAAAAAACAACAACAGCTATTGCAAACAGAAATTGCCAATAATATAGAAAACGAAACTGAAAAAGAAGCTTTTCAAAAGCAAGATCTTACAGCCTTGCGCGCTTATCTTGCCACCGAAGAAGGAAAGGAGTCTGCTGCTAAAATTATGCAGAATCCTGAAATGCAAACCAAAATGCATGCAATTGAAAAAGTTGGCTACAAAACTGTACATAACCAATTTCAAGATAGTTTTCGCAATGTAGATTGGGGCGCCGGTGCAAGTAAAATACGCACAACAAATATCACAAATGAAAATGGTGATGATGTTTGCGCGCTGAAAGAAACTACTATTGACACCGCACCAACTTCTTTACTCTTAGATGAAGGCTCTACAAGAACCGTTACATCTTATAGACAAATCGACTTTCCCAAAGGCCTAGAAGCTGACCATGGACCGCTGCACCTATCCATGGCACTCAAGGACGAGAATGGCCGTAACATGCCAGAAAAAGATGCTGTATATTTTACTGCGCACTATGATGAATCGGGCAAACTAACCGAAGTAAGCTCACCAGTACCAGTAAAATTTATGGGCGAAGGCGCTGACGCCATAGGTTACATAGAAAGAAATGGTAAAGTTTATACTTTGCCAGTAACACAAGGCAAGTATCATGAAATGATGCAAGAAGTATCTAAGAACCATGGTATGAATGTAGATATTTCACAAACAGTAGAAGCTACTCAAGAACTAGCACAGGATAAAGTAATAACTCCTGAAAAATCTGGCGAAATTATAAAAGAAGAGCCAAAAAAAGAACAAGCACAAGCAGAAACGATAGATACACCTTTACCTTCTAACGAATTTGAAGAACAATTACAAACACAAAAAGCTAAACTAAAGCCGGCTGGAGAGAGGGTTTTAGCTGAAGCAGCAACACCACAAGAAACCTTTGAAGAACAATTACAAACACAAAAAGCTAAACTGAATCCGGTTAGAGAGAGGGTTTTAGCTGAAGCACCAACACCACAAGAAACGCTTGAAGAGCAATTAAAAGCACAAAAAGCTAAACTAAAGCCAACTGGAGAAAAAGCCCCAACAAAAGAGCCAAAAGAAACATTACAAGTTTTATCTGAGCCACCTGTAAAAAATGAAGCAACAATAGGCTATACTGCCTCCTTGCTTGCAGCTACACAGCAGCTAGCACCCTCTATAGATGAACTAGCATCAGTATTAACTGTAAACGCTTTCACAGGAAAGACAGTTGCACCAGAGGTTGTTATTCATGTCCAAGCAATAAGGGCAAAATTGGACCCTAATACTCCACAGCCACAAGTTGTCCAAAAACCATCACAAGAAGTTGAAGTATCAACAGAACAAGCAACACAGCAGGCATCAGAGATGCTAACTGGCAAAAATGATAAAGAAGCGCAAACAATTATCACTCAGGCAGCTAAAAGCGGAAAGAGCGAACTTGTTACTGCAATGGTTGCAGCAGTGACTAAAGAAAGTCCTGATCAAGGCATTCCTAAGGTTGGCATGGTTAAATTAGCCGCAGCTTATCATGATGCTATGGCCTCTGTAAAGGCAACATCAAATAAAGTTGCACAAAACAGCATAAAGAATGCTTGCGGAAAAATAGCTGCAAAAGCTAATATAAATCATGTAGAGCAGGTTGCTTCAAAAAGCGCTGGGGTATCAAGGTAAAGTCTATAAGGGATAAACCTCTTGCTCAAGTGATTCTACACTCACCTCTGTTAAATTGATTCTAACATAATAGGGGTTTGCAGATATTTGCTTCACGAGCGCTCCTGCAAGCAAAGCTAGCATTTGCCATTTTATAGAATACATCTATTCAATATTAATGTTGCTTGTGGTGCTGTCTATCACCAGACCTACTCAATGCTTACCTAGCAAGTAGAAGAGATTTAGCTTCAAAAAACAAAGCTAACGAGCACCAAATCATATGTTTTATGCAGGAAAAGTAACTTTTCATTTTTTAAATGATTATAGGAAATTGTTAGGATCAAGTTTCTTTGCTTCTGTTAATCTGTAAAGCTTCAAATTTAATCTGACAGAGTGGTAAAAAGAGAGTAATATATTTAGTGTCTGAACGAAAAGGACGCTTTTTGAAAAAACTTTAAAAAATTAACGGCTACCAGACATTATTTTTTATATAAAACTGGAAAAAATTAGCTCTGCTATAAGATCAATGAATAA
>CAJQOE010000040.1 GCA_905479885.1 uncultured Rickettsiaceae bacterium
TAATACCTTCAAGCCTTTTCGTTCAGACACTAGATAATGAGCATGTAGAAGATATATTGGTTGGTGCCCTAGATGATGCCGTTGAAATGGCAAAAGATTTAGATGTAACTTCTATAATAGAATCAGCAGCTGGTGGTGGGGTAGAAGGCGTTACTACTGCTCTTGTAGGAGTAGGCGTATTAGAAGACGCTGCATAAGGTTTAATATTGTTAATAGGTATGGAGGCAGAGGCATTTTGATAGTTGTATAATATCAAAATGCCTTTTGCAAAAGAAATTCAGCTAAAGCGTTGTTGATATCAGCAATGATTCCACAACATTTTGTATACATCCCCATCTTTTTGTAATTTTGAGTGTGACCCGTCTTCAACTATGTGGCCTTTGTTGAAAACTAGTATTCTGTCCATATGCAGAAGTGTTGAAAGTTTATGTGCAATAATCAATACAGTTTTAGCTTGCATTAGGGTTTGTAGAGACGTTTGTATCAGGTGTTCTGTATGAGCGTCTAGAGAGCTGGTAGCTTCATCTAATATTAGTATTGGGGCTTTTTTTAGGAACGCACGTGCGATGATTATTCGTTGTCTTTGGCCGCCGGAAAAATTATTACCTCTTTCGCCGCATATAGTATTATATCCATCGGGCAAAGTTAGTATAAAATCATGTATATGGGCAGATTTGGCTGCTTCGTATACTTCCTCGTTACTTGCTTCCATATCACCATATCGAATATTTTCCAAAATTGAGCGGTGAAACAATATAGGCTCTTGAGGGATAATGGAGATATTTTGTCTAAGGCTATTTTGTGGTACTTTGCTAATGTCTCTTCCGCCAATTAAAATAGAACCACCATCAATATCATATAACCTAGAAATCATGCCTGCAAAAGTACTTTTTCCAGAGCCAGAAAAACCAACTAATCCTACCCGTTCGTGTGCTTGTATAGTAATTGACTGGTTTTTAAATATGTTGTTGTTATTGCGGTATTTAAAGGTTACGTTTTTAAATTCTATTATCGGTTTTTTTATTTTTAATGGAGCTGCATTGATTTCGTCATGCATTCTATATTTTTTTAATAAGCTCATACTTTGGCTAAAGGAGCCAATTTGTTCAAACAAATCTCCAAATGCTTGAGTTAAATCCCATATATTTTCGATTACAGAAACGCATAATGTAATGATTAAGATACATTGGCCAATCGAGATTTCTAGATTGCTACGTAGCGTTATAATGTAATAAATCATTGCAGTAATCATTAGAGTACAAGATAGGCCTAGCGCATAGCGTAATTTAAGCATAAACCATTGCATGTTCTGGTCGCTTATTACTCCTCTGTGTGTATAGGTTCTAAGATATTTGCTCTCATGTTTATAGGAGGAAAATATACGTATCGCAGAGATGTTAGCAACTGAGTCAACTATTTTTCCTGCAACTAGGGCTTTATCTTGGCCGTATAAGGTTGAATAATCATTTATAGTTTTTGCAAAATAAAGGCTGATGCCAACAAACGATATAATCCAAGTTAGAAAGATTGCCGCAATATGAGAGTGCACTGTATATAAAGTTATAAGAGCAAATACTAATATTGATAATTGGCGTAGTATTTTTTCACTACCATGTGCAAAAATCATTTCTATAGAACGTGCTGCTTCGGTTATTCTGTTGGAAATATCGCCAGCTAAGGTAGTTTGAAAAAACTGATGTTCATGATATTGTGTATAATCATAGAATTGTTCTATAACATTAGCTTTAATTTTAGGCATTGTTTTTAGGTACATGTAGTCATATATTCTCCATAAAATATTCATACTTTCCCACCATAAAGCATATATTATAACCCATTTAAATAACATAGAGGCTAAATTGATGCTAGTTAGGTCTTGGTCGGAATAGGCTTCAATTTGATCAGTAATGTTTTGTAAAAAAATACTATCGATGGAGGGCGTGATACCAGTGATAATTATAAATAGTACGAGTAAACAAGTTTGAATTTTTTGTGTGCTAAAAAGAAAATAAGCGCATTTATTCAGTATTTTCTGTAAGGACAGGTTTTTTTCTTGTGAATTCATATATTAATTTGTTTGTTATAGAGACTAAAATACAGGAAAACACTACATGATTAACGCTAAAATTGATAGTAATTTATTTATATCTTAATAATAAATAATGCTAATTTATATAGAATAATTATTAACAACCCTTGATTTTTGTGTTGAAATGTGTTATCATAACACACTCAAGTAAATTAATCTTTAAGTGGATTCAATGGTAGACTCTAAGAAATTACAAGATGCGGTAGAAGAGAAAGATATTTTTTCTAATATAGATTATATATGCAATTCAACTTCATTGATTGTAAGCTCTTTGCAAAAAGGGTTGGATGTAGCGCAGCTACCTAGCGGTGATGTCATAGTTACAGAGATCAAAACTATCAATACTCAGTATAGCTGGAACGAAGCAAAACAAAGGATGATTAAAGTTAGTCAAACTCAATAAAGTTTGTATTGTTTTTAGTTGTCAAAAGGTCTCTATTCCCTACTATAAATCAAATTATTATAATTAATTTATATAATTAATTATCCCTTAAGTGCATTTCTTTATATCATCTATATTAGAGTATAAAATAATATATAAAGGGTTTTTTTATTATGTCAAAAATATCAGAAGCATCACAGTTGCAAACCGCAGCGCAAAAAATTACAGCTAGTTTGCAACAAGAAGTTAAAATCGAAAAATATGTAATGTCTCAAGAAGCAATGAGTGCTTTTGTTGAGCATGTTCAGGCTGAAAAAGCTAAGGATGCTGAAGCTAATGTTTCCTTGGTGGATTATATCACAGAGAATTTCTACGCAGGGCAAAAGAATGTAGTGGTAGTACCAGATTTGTCTGGCCTTACTATTGGTACTAAAATGGAATATGATAAGGTAGATAATATAACTACTGAAGATTTAGATAGAGAGCATGAAAGTTATTTAGATTTGTCAGGTGTGGATTTTACAGGTGCTAACATTAAGGGTGCGAAGTTTGAAGCGGTTAATTTAGCTAATGCTAGTTTTTGTGATACTGATCTAGCTGATGTTTCTTTTAACGATTGTTATATGTCTGGCGTTGATATGCGTGGTGCAGATATAAGCAATTGTAGCCTAAGCGAAACTGATTTAGAGGGCCGTTTAAGTTATAATAGTTCGCTGAAACCTGTGGAAATATCCGAATTAGCAGTACATAGCAATCGTACTAGGTATTCCGGTATGCATTTTAGTACCTTGGAACCATTGATGCATCAATATAGAGACTCTAATGAAGTAATAGAAAAGCGTGCAGAAGCGCGTTATAATCAAGCCAAAGCTACAAAATTAGAGCTGCAAGAAGAAGCTATTGCAAAAAAACAGGAGCAAGTGAATGAAAAATATAAAACGTTGGGTAATTTGGAATATGTCATTGGTTCCAACGAAGAGTATAATACATTAACTGCAGAATTAGCTGAATTGCAGCAGCAAAAGAAGGCAACACAAGCATTATCTTTTGAAGAAGATTTTGATAAGAGAAATATCAAATATGTTATGCACCCTAGTGTAGCAGAGTTGCCATTGTTAATGGATGATGTGGGGCTCGTTAAATTTGATCCAGCTTACAAAAGAGGTAGTGATAAAGTTGCTCGAGATCAAGAAAAGCAGTATGTAAGACTCACTCGTGAAGATGCTGAAAGTTATATTGAGGCGATTAAAGAAAATCCTCAATTAACCATGAATGAGTTTGCTATAAGCAAGATGTCTGAAAAAGGCATTGACGCAACACCAGGTGCTAAAGTTATCGCCGATTTCTCTACTTATATCGAGAGCGGCAAGGGAGCTTTATATGCTGGGGTTGCCGTAGATTTATCAGACTTAGATTTTAGTAACGCAAATTTGCAGGGAGCTTGTTTTGCGGGTGCTAACTTAGAAGGGGCAAAATTTAATGGTGCTAACCTAAATCTAGCTACATTCGAAGGAGCAAATTTACAAAATGCAAAATTTGAAAAAACTACAGCGCGTGACGTAAACATGTTCGCAGCTAATATAGATGGAGCTGAGTTTAGTAGTGCAGATTTTGGTCGTGCTTATATGTCGCATTCTAGCGCGCAGGATGCGCAAGTATCTAAAACTAGCTTTAATTTTGCAGATATTAGAAATGGCACATGGGATGGAGCGCAGGTCAGTGGCTCAACATTTAATTATGCAGATTTAGAAGGGATTTCTCTTGCTAATGCAGTGATTAAACAAACATCTATGCAGCATGCCAACTTAGATAGATCTATCCTAGAAGGGTGTGAAATGATCAAGACAGACCTGACTAGCGCGCTTATGGCGGATGCTAGTGCTAGTAATTTAAAGCTAAAGGCATCAATTTTAAAGGATGTAGATGCTAGGGAAATAGATTTGTCAGGGGCAGAAATTGATGAATTATGTAAGCTAGAAGGTATTGATTTAGAAAATGCTATATTAAGAAAAATAGAAGCTGACAGGGTAAATTTTGTTGGCGCTAATATGAAAGGCGTTGAGGCTGTTGGTGCGCATCTAGAAGGAGCTGTATTAGAGGGAGTGGATATGCAATTCTCAAACCT
Source organism: uncultured Rickettsiaceae bacterium (assembly GCA_905479885.1). Taxonomy (GTDB): domain Bacteria; phylum Pseudomonadota; class Alphaproteobacteria; order Rickettsiales; family Rickettsiaceae; genus Megaera_A. The sequence continues at coordinate 4,597 of CAJQOE010000040.1, forward strand.
AGAAGATGCAGTTATGAATGGGGTAAAAGCATCTGGTGTAGATTTGACTGGAGCAAACCTTACAGATATTCAAGCAAAAAAAGCCCAGTTGAAGAACGCTGTATTAGAAGGAATAACTGGTCATAGGGCCGATCTAACAGAAGCAGTAATGGAAGGAGCTAACCTAAGAGGAGCTAAGATGCACGATGCTATCTTAGAGAGAGTTGATTTGAGAAACGCTGATTTACGTAATGCGGAGTTAGAAAACGCTAAATTAGCAGAAGCTCAAATGGAGAAAGCAAAAGTAAATGATGCTACTGATCTACATGGAGCTGATGTCCAAGGGGTGAAAGGAAATTTAGAGCATGAGGACATTTCCGGTAAAAAAACAGAAATGTCTGCTGGAGAAAAGGTGCGCCGTGATGACGAAGTTCATAAAGCTAAGCAAGTAGGTCCGGTTAGTAAGTTGTTTGGCAAGGTATGTAATACCGTTGGGCACTATACTCAAAAAGCTGGCGAAATCATCAAACAACCATTTTCAGCAAAATGGGGGCGTATAATTGGTGCAGTCCTTGGGGCAGCAGTGACAGGATTGTTTGTAGCTAGTGTTGTCGCCACAGGTGGTGCAAGCTTAGTGGTTTTAGCTGCTGCTGTTGGCGGAGCCGCTTTAGTTGGTGCTGCATCTGGAGCTGTAGCCGGACATTACGCGGCTACAAAGATTGGCTTATCTGCTGCAGGCGATGCTGTGCGTGGCGCTGGTGAAGCGATAAGCGCAACAGGAAAGAACAATAGTATAAGCCCCGAACAAGCGGTGCTCTTAGAGGTAAACAAGCAAGCACAGGCTGCATATACTCCTGTTGAAGCACAGGTGTTGAGTGCAGATATAAACAAAGCTTTAGCGCAAGCTAGAGACGAAGCTAGAGAGGAAGCTAGAGCGGTGAAAATAATATTAGCGCAAAATGTGGCAAAAGAGGGAGGTAAAAAACCTGAGGTGCAAGACAAAGCAAAAGAAGGGAGTAAACAACCGGCATTGCAAGCCAAAGCAACAGAAGTAGGAAAGCATATAGATAGTAGTGTTAAAACTTCGGTTAATGCTAGTAATGTTACTCCACCCGTTAAACAACCTAACAATGATAGGTCTAGGTAGATAACAAAAATTTGACGGAGTAAATAAAGTAAAAAGCTTATTTTACGAGAGAGTATATAAAATAGTATAGACCAAAACTTGGTAATCTTGCGGGTCAATGAATAACAACGTAGTAACAGCGGGCACTAAAATTAATAAAAACACTAATAATATGGGTATAAAGGCAGCAGTACATTATCCAGTGTTGAATACAACAAATAGTAGTGAGTTGTTGCCAAAAATTTTTTTTGAAAAAGTTGAATTGGTTGATCTGCAAGATTATATAAAGGCTAAACGTATTAACGGTAGAGTTGATTATTCTTTAAATGAATTCGTTAGTCAGCGCTCCAATTATAACAAAAAAAATACTATAATCATTGCTGATTTATCAAATCAAAAGATTGGCAGTAATAAATCCTTGCATTTATTAGACTTAAAAGGCGCTGTATTTACTGGTTCATTAATACAAAATACCGTTTTTAGTTTATGCAATTTAGAAGGCGCTTACTTTTGTGGAATGCATTTACAAAATGTTGAATTTATAGAGTCTAATATAAATTTTGTTGATTTTCGCAGAGCTGATTTAGGGAGCTGCAAATTTGCTGATAGTTATCGTGACCCACCGTGGAACCTAATAGAAGGTATAAAACTAAGCTCAAAAGCATCTTGTATTAGAGTATATGCCGATATAAAAAATGAGACTGCAAAAAAAAATGAACAAAAACGTTTGCTTGAAAGTAAACGCTTAGAAATTTTTGCAATAAAAAGAAAAGTTCCATTAATGGCTAGGTTATGTTTTTTTACGAATTTAGTAGATTCTGGCGTGAGGTATAAAAGAGCACGTAGAGAATTATATAAAATGCAAAATGGAATATTCCATACTAATAATATAATCCATACTAGTTTTTATAATATATTTAAAGCAGAGCAATGTGTATTTGATCCAGTGCTTTTACCAGGAGAGAGTTTTTTTGATAATTCAATTCAAAAAAAATTAGTGCCTCTATCGCGTAAAAATTTAGCTGAATATTTACAACGAGTTAAAACAGAAAAAACTTTGTCACTCAATGAGTTTGCTAAGGAGCATTATATTGGGTCTTTGAATAAAAATGTTAAATTTGATAAGCACTTACAAATCATTGCTGATTTATCGAGTAAGGTGAATGCATTCGGTAATAATGAATGGCATCGTATGAACTTATCTGGTTTAGACTTCAGTAATGCAGACTTATCAGGAGCAATTTTTTCTGGTTCAAATTTATGTAAATGTAAT
>CAJQOE010000041.1 GCA_905479885.1 uncultured Rickettsiaceae bacterium
GGCATACAAGCGTTGTGTATATTAAAATTTTTTTCATTTGTTATCTCATATTTAAAAACTATAATATTATCTTTAAGCCAGTACCAGATTAATGTCAATGAGTGATTTTAAAATACAGTCTGATTATCAACCAAGTGGCGATCAGCCTCAGGCTATAGCTAAGTTATTAGATGGTTTGAGCGCTGGCAGTAAAGCTCAGATGTTGCTTGGAATTACTGGCTCTGGCAAGACCTTTACCATGGCTAATGTGATTGAGAAAACTGGTCGTCCAGCCTTGATTATGGCGCATAATAAAACATTAGCAGCGCAATTATACTCCGAAATGAAGGCACTTTTTCCAGAAAATGCAGTGGAATATTTTGTTTCATATTATGATTATTATCAACCAGAAGCTTACATGCCAAGGACTGATACTTACATAGAAAAAGATTCTTCTATCAACGAACAAATTGATTTATTACGCCACTCTGCAACACGTTCACTTATGGAAAGGCGCGATGTTATTGTAGTTTCATCTGTGTCTTGTATATATGGCCTTGGTTCTCCAGAATTATACTCACAAATGATATTAAAATTGGAATCTGGTAAAATTTATAAGCGTCAGGAATTTTTAAATCAGTTAGTTGATTTGCAATATATACGTAATGATATTGCTTTTGAGCGTGGTTCTTTTCGAGTTATTGGCGAGAATATAGATGTATTTCCTTCACATTATTCTACAAGAGCTTGGCGTTTATCTTTCTTTGGTGACGAACTGGAGAATATCAGTGAATTTGATCCATTAACGGGTGAGAAATATCGTAAACTTCAAGAAGCTGTGTTATATGCTAATTCGCATTTTGTAACTCCAGAGTCGGTGATTAAAAAAGCTATTGTTAACATTGCAGAGGAATTACAAGAGAGATTAGCTGTTTTAAAGGACTTAGATAAACCATTAGAAGCGCATCGTTTAAATCAAAGGACGCAGTATGATATTGAAATGCTACAGGCAACAGGCAGCTGCAAGGGTATTGAAAATTATTCAAGGTTTTTAACTGGCCGCGCATCTGGCAAGCCTCCCCCAACATTATTTGAATATTTACCAGATGATGCGCTTTTATTTGTTGATGAATCACATGTTATGGTGCCTCAAGTAAGAGCAATGTATAATGGTGATAGGGCGCGTAAAACTTCACTAGTAGAATATGGATTTAGATTACCATCGGCTTTAGATAATAGGCCTTTAAAATTTGAAGAATGGTTGGAGTATAGGCCGCAAACTATTTTTGTTTCCGCAACACCTGGTCCATTTGAATTAGACGAAACTGCTGGCGAAGTTATAGAGCTTATTATTAGACCTACGGGGTTGTTAGATCCAGAATGTGCAGTGCGGCCAGCTACGAATCAGGTAGAGGATTTAGTTGGTGAAATTAAAGCTACCGTTGCCAAGGGGTTTCGCGTGCTTGTGACAACTTTGACCAAAAAAATGTCGGAAGATTTAAGTAATTATTTACAAGAACTTGGACACCAAGTTGCATATTTGCATTCAGCTATTCAAACATTAGAGCGTATTGAAATCATCAAAAGTTTACGCACCGGTGAAATTGACATTATTGTAGGGGTGAATTTATTGCGTGAAGGGCTAGATATTCCAGAATGTGGTTTGGTTGCAGTACTTGATGCAGATAAAGAAGGTTTTCTACGTTCTGAAACTTCGTTGATTCAAACTATTGGAAGAGCTGCTAGGAATAGCGAAGGAAGAGTGCTTTTATATGCTGATAAGATGACAAAATCTCTAGAAAAAGCCTTGTTTGAAACCAATAGGCGCAGAACAATACAAGAAGCGCACAATAAAGAGCATAACATTACTCCGAAAACTATTACCAGCAAAATTCATGCTCTTATAGAGTTACAAAAAGTGGAAAAAATTACTGGAGGCGATGCTAAAGCGGCCCAAGCTATTCTGGCTAATCCAGCTAAACTCGAGAAGCATATAGAAATGTTGCGTAAAGAAATGCGTGCTGCGGCTAAAGATTTAGAGTTTGAAGAAGCGGCTAAAATACGCGATCAGATAAACACATTAGAGACTGCTGCTTTAGAACTAGGGGGGCGCTTAGTAAATTGAGTATAGAAAACGAAATTACCTGGCGACTAAGTGTATTTTGGTGTGTATTCCTTTTAGTATCTTTGTGGGAGTATGTATCCCCCAAGCGTGATTTACAGATAAAAAAAAGCACCCGCTGGATACGCAATATATCACTAATCATTATTAGTAATCTTGCCGTACGTTTGTTAGTGCCTATCACTGCCGCTTCAGTGGCATTATATGCTGAGCAGCATAGGATTGGTTTATGGTATTTATTATCAATTCCATTACCAGCAGCAACTATCATTTCGGTAATTTTATTAGATCTTTTGATTTATACTCAACATATATTATTTCATCATATACCATTATTTTGGCGGATTCATAAGGTGCATCATATTGATCAAGATATTGATATAACGACTGGATTAAGATTCCACCCAATTGAGATTACCTTATCTGCCTTAATAAAATGCTCTATTGTATTATTATTAGGAGTGCCATTAATGGCAATTATTTTGTTTGAGATTCTGTTAAATGCTATGTCTATGTTGAGTCATGCGAATATTAGCTTAGCCAGTAGGTTTGATAAATATCTACGTTTTTTTATTGTAACGCCTGATATGCATTGTATACATCATTCTGTTTTGAAAGATGAAACAAATAGTAATTATGGGTTTAATTTGTCTTGTTGGGATCGTTTATTTAAAACTTATAAAGACCAACCAAAGCTGGGTCACTTGCAAATGAATATTGGTTTAGATGAGTTTCAGGATGAGAATAAAACTACTTTGTTTGATATCATCATGATTCCATTTCGTAACAAGAAAAAATGATTATGAAATTATATTTTTTTAAGCGTAGATTTTTGTATTAAAGCAAATAATATAGCAACCCATAAAAAGCTACACATCCACCAGCTTTGCCACATATTGAAAGAGATCATGGATATGATAAAGAAGGTTACAAAGCACGCATAACCGGCCGCTTGTATATTTGATTTATTTAGATCATTTTCAGCAAAAAGATCGTGCCATTTAAATAGATATTTGCAAGCTAAAGAGATATATAAAATTAGTCCGATAATCCCATTTTCTAGCAAAATTTGCATTAAATTATTATGTGGATGCGTCGGAAGCGGGTGTAGCGAATATCCTTGATAGTTTATCATAGCACTATCTGGAACTTCGATTTGTCTAGATGCACCGTGGCCCCATCCTAAAATAGGTTTTTCCATAGCTTGCGTAGCAGTAAAATCCCATATAAATAGGCGATGTTTTGCTGAAATTGGCAATGATTCAGCATCTTTTGATAGCTGGTATGGATCAAGATTTATTGCCATGAACACAAAAGCAATAGAGCTGATGCCTAATATTAACGATAAAATTTTAGGGTTTTTGAAAAAACTATATTTAGTTAATATAAAAACTACTCCAGATATTAGGAACCCTAAAAATGCAGCTAGACTATCTGATATACCAAGAGTAATGGCGGTTATGGCATATAGAAAAAAAGCTATTAGAGATTTCTTGCTTTGTAATAATTGCGCAATAACAACCCAGGCAAACAGAGCAAGTAGAGCGCAACCACGGTCCAGATAATGAAGGTAAAATTCTTGTCCAGGTTTATTTTGAAATGATCCACGAAACCATAGACTAATAGCCCCATCGCTTATGAACTCAATATAAAACAGTATAATTGCACCCAATATGGTAGTAGTTAGTATTTGGCCTTGTAGTGAGATTTTATTCAATAAATGTTTAGTTTTAGTTATTAGGATATATGTTACCATTGCCAAACTAAACACTTTTAGACAGGACAGAAAACTAATCACAGGGTTAAGCGACCAGAAGCAGCTTAATGCTAATAATAAAAAGAATGCTAATTCTAGTTTGAATTTAGCAAAACTAATTTTAATACTATCTTTTATCAAATATAAACTAGCCATCATAAATAATGGGATTGTGATCCCTAGAGATAGTCCTGCAATTAAGCCTAAAATTGGTATTATAAAAATTAAATTTAAGGTGAACTGTTTCATATAAAAATTGACGCTTTATTTTTCTTCTGCAGGAATGCATTTGACTGGCAAGACTTCATAAACTGGGTGCTCTAAAGTTGATAATGATGGATTAGAGGATAGTACCCATCCATGAAACACCGATAAATTATCGTCATCGATTTTATTATCAAAGACAGTTAATAGCATAAGATTATTTGCATTAAATGGGTCCGTGCTTTTAATGCATTTATGTACTTCAATGGAAAGGTTGCCAAAAAATTTGATTTCACCAAGGTTGAAAATAGCGTGTGTAGATTTTGCAGTAATCTTATTTAAAACGATTAACTCAGCTCTACTCATTCGAACCAGGGGGTTATCTTGGCTAGAGTCAATCACTTGTTGAGAGTCATTGAGCTTAGCATTTTCACGTTCTTTTTCGTGTTCATGCATTAATTTATTTAATAGAGAGTCAACTTCAACAGGGCAGGGAGGCGTGGTACAAGTAGCTTTTGTTTTGAGTCCTAAAGCTTTTTCAATATCTTGTAGATCTAGGTTTTTAGCCTGGGCGGACGTGTATATTAGTATTATTAATACACCATTAATAATAGAGAACAGTTTTGATTTTGTAATATTCATTGTATATGAATTATGTATATTAGAGTTATGACTATAAACGATATTGCGATACAACACAATACAGCAAAGGGGCGTTATATAAAGTTTCCGTATATATTGCTCAGCCCTCTGTCCGATGTGCCAAGATCTAATCGATTATTAACAATAATTTTAGAAAAATATATTCTGTATTGAGTCAGTATCGTAGGCTTTTGAGCCGTTTTAACTTTGTAATAGCAATATTAAGTAAAAAAAGCCCTAGATCAAATCTAGGGCTTTTTAGTATTATCAAGAAATAATAAATTTACTACAGACTAAGCTTGGCACCAATTAATGCAACAGTACCACGAGTCTTTTTCTTTTTTAATTCAGTGTTGAACTCTGGTCTGCCTTTTAAGCTAAAGCCAGAAATTTCTGCATAAGGCTTAAATCCAGGCGCTAACTGATAGTTCGTACCGATAGATACCGCATCTACAGTATTTTTGAATTGATCAGATTTAAAATAAGATATAGAAGCAGCAAATGGACCTTGCTTATATGCTACTGTTCCAGTGTAATAATCAGTTTTACGGCCTGTTTTGTGGAATGCTGGAGTTGTAAGGCTTTTTCCTAAAGAGCCATAAGAAGCTGCGTATGAAAAATTACCAACGTTTAAGATAGCGCCAATATTATAAGTTCTAAGGTTACTCAGTTTAAACTCTTGTGCAGGCTTATCGTCCGTCTTATTCGTAAATTGCTCAGCTTTGCCAGCAGCTTTTCCATATTCCCCAGATACCGCTATTTTGAAATCAATACCATCAGATATATTTTGATCTATAGCTATGGCTGCAGATATAGCGTCTTTTACAGTGCTATCAATTTTAAAATGATTAATAGCACTAGAAGTTGGCGTAGCTGGCACTTCTACAGTTCTTGTGGCAGTACCGCTCGAATGCGTATTGGGGTTATCAGCACCAGTATTACTCGAGTCAGGAGTATATGATATACCGGCTTGAACTTTAGTAGCTTCAGTAACATCAAATTTTGGAGTGTAGAAAGCTACTGAACGTGCAGGTTCGCTACTATATTTTCTGTTATCAAGCTCAGTAGTTAACTTGCTATCTAGAAAGAATTCTGCAAATGTCGCAAATGACGGGTCTAAAGGAGAAGTTTGCATTAGGTGCGATACAGAAAAATCTACATATCTAGACCAATCATCGAAAGTTCCAGCCGCGATACTGCTTCCATCTATCATCATATTAGAGGAGGCAGAAAATGGTGAGCCAGCCTCAATACGACCAAAGTCACTTTCCATATATATATGAGACCCATTATAATTTGGTGAGCCTTTTCTTTTGGCAGTAGGTACTAATACGATTTTACCACCATATTCAACGTCATTTACTTGATTCGATACGTTAGCTACTATTGCTGCACTATTATAAAATGCAAAACCTTTTCTGTTTGCTGAAACATTTTTTTCATCGCCGACTAAATGATTTTGGTTTCTTAGTCCAGCTTGAAAATCTGCATAACCAGAAATATTTACTTTAAGGTCTGACACTACCGGCAATTTGTCCGATGTCATTTCTGCTGCAATAGACGAGGTAGCTATAGCTGCCGCGCTAACTGTGACAAGTAATAATTTTTTAAATTTTTTCATTGCTTTCTACTCTTGATTTGTTTTTGGTAGTTTATGTTTGATTACCTTTTTACCCATAATTGTATAGTTTAATTCTCGTTTACTTCGTATAGACGTGCAAGTTAATATCACCATAACGTAAACTTAAAATTAAGCGTTGTTGACTTAAAAGACACGCATGTTATTAAACGACTTTTATAAATTGTGCACATAATACTACTTGAGCGGCTTGTTAGTCAAGATTTTGTTGCAAAAGGGAATCTTTGTAGTTTTTTATTGAGGGTAGCTAGTGTTATTTATAACACATCTATCTTTATAGATCTTCTGTATTCAGTAAAAAATAAAGTTTAAAATAGCGGTATAATAAAATGTTTTTATATTTGTAGGATCTTTCTTATCTTTAAGATATGTTTTTGTTGTTTTATACAAGATGTTGTTTTAAGATAAGCTTTATAATGAATTAACCATAGGTTGTATTAATATGTCCATAATGTCGGATAAATGGATAAAGGAAAAATCAATTAACAACGATATGATTTCGCCTTTTGTAGGTCAACAGGTTAAAGAGACCGATTCTGGTAAAATAATTTCTTATGGAGTGTCTTCATACGGTTATGATGCTAGAGTTTCCAATGAATTTAAAATTTTTACAAATATCAATACAGCAATAGTTGATCCTAAAAACTTTGATAAAGACAGTTTAGTACATAGAGAAACAGATGTATGTATTATTCCTCCTAACAGCTTTGCTTTAGCAAGAACTGTCGAGTATTTTAAAATTCCAGAAGATGTATTGGTCATATGTGTTGGTAAATCAACTTATGCTAGGTGCGGAATTATTGTCAATGTAACACCTCTTGAACCAGGATGGGAAGGACATGTGACGTTAGAATTTTCTAATACTACTCCATTACCAGCTAAAATTTATGCTGGGGAGGGGGCCTGTCAGTTTTTGTTTTTTAAAGGCAATGAACTATGCTCTACATCTTATGCAGATAGAAAGGGCAAATATATGGGGCAAATTGGTGTAACCTTGCCACGTACGTAAACAAACGAATTTTTAAAATTAATATAATTAATATAATAGGTATCAACTCGAATGTCATCAGAATAACATACCAATCCACATATTTCTGTTAATGCACAATATATAAAAGATTTTTCATTTGAAAACCCAGGTGCGCCAGGGACATTAGCTTCTCTTGAAGGGGCACCTCAAATTGATTTAGCTCTTGATTTGAATGTGCAAAAAATGCCAGAAGAGGATTATTACGAGGTTGAAATCTCAATAAGTGCAAAAGCTGTTATAGAAACAAAAACTTTGTTTGTAGTAGATTTAAAATATGCGGGAATTTTTAACCTTATTAATATCCCAGAAGACCAAATTAAAATGTTGCTAGCAGTGCACTGCCCAGCAATAATTTTCCCGTATGCAAGAAAAATTATTGCGGACGTGACGCAAGATGGCGGATTTCAGCCGTTAATGATTGATCCTGTAGATTTTGGTATTTTGTATAATAAAAAAATGACGGAAGGTAAAGGAGCATGATAAAGCGAAAAAATCTTGGGAAAGGTTTTGGAAAAAATATTGTAATAAGTGCAGGAATTTTATGCTGCACAATATCTAGTGCTTTTGCATTAGATAACATAGTAAAGATTTCTGCTGTTATGGAAGTTCAAGGAGCTCATTACGACAATAATGGCAAAGCTGAACAGCAGGAATTATCTGTTCATCAAAAAAAATATGGGTTATTTTCTACAGGTAACCTATTAGTTGATTACGCATTAGAGTCTGATTCTGGCTTGAAGTATGGCTTCAACCTAGGCATTGAGCAGACTACTAGAAATAATAGAGGTACGCCACTTTCCATCTATATTGAATCGTCATATGGTAGAATAGAAGCTGGCTCTGGTCAAACTGCTGCACAAAAAATGAGAATCACTGGTTATACTGCATCATGTGCTGCTGGTGGTGGGTGGGATATGTACGTTCAGTCTTCTCCCAAACAAGGAGCAGATGTATTAGTTCCATATGTTACAAATTTTTGTAGTTTTCTAGATTCAAAAGCAAGAACCAGTAGGAAAACTGATTATGCTAGAAGTATAACCTATTTTACTCCTAAATTGGGTTCTAAGGATCATACTTTGCAATTGGGTGTAACATATATTCCTGATAATTCTAATGCAGGACATGGTGATGTTTCTGATCAAAATTTACACTCCCCAGTAGCTGCATCACAATATAAGTTTGCAATGAAAGATGGATTATCTTATGGTGCAGTTTATGCGGGTAAACTATCTGACTTACTATCCGCTAAACTAGCTTTTGTAGGAGAAAGGGGCAAACCTATAGCCTTTAATAAGAAAGATAGTTCTAAAGCTAATGTTAAATTCAAAGATTTAAATACATATAATATCGGTGCAGAAGTAACTTACGATAAGTTAAGTGTAGCTGGGTCTTATATGGATTATAACAAAAGTTTAACCAACGCAGAGATTGACAAATTAGGGCGTAATACTGGAATTTATTCTGCAGGGATGAAATATAATTTCCAAGGTGGCAAATACATAGCTAGTTTGAATTATTTTTATAGTAACCATCAAAAAAATAAACTTGATGCTACAAGCGCAGGTATTGATTATCTTATCACTAAAGGCATAAAAACATATGCTCAACTTACATATTATAAAACAAAAGGTCGATTTATAGATAATGGTATAGTAAAAGGTGACTCAAGCAAAGGGACCATTGCTATTATAGGAGGAAAAATAAACTTATAGATGATAGTAATTTATAAGTTCAACCTCAGTATATTAATAAATATGTAAAAAAACACTTGATTTTTACTAAGTAAAATGAGAGTATGATAAAAAGTAAAATTTTGTTAAGGAGAAAAAAGTTAAAATGAGAGTATTACTTATAGAAGATGATTCTTCTACCGCAAGATCTATAGAATTAGCACTTGCAGCTGAAGGAATAATTTGTGACACAGCAGAAGTTGGCGTCGATGGAATAGAAATTGGTAAGATTTATGATTATGATATAATCCTTTTGGATTTGATGTTACCAGATATTGACGGTTACGAAGTGTTGTTGCGTTTACGTTCAGCTAAGGTTAAAACGCCTATTTTAATTCTTTCTGGTCTTTCATCTGTAGATCAAAAAATTAAAGGTTTAGGTTTTGGTGCAGATGATTATCTAACCAAGCCATTTAATAGAGGTGAGTTAATTGCAAGAATTCAGGCAATAGTACGTCGTTCAAAAGGACATTCCGAATCTGTTGTAAGATTTGACAAGGTGGCAATCAATTTAGATACAAGAATTGTAGAAGTTGATGGCAAGGCTGTTCATTTAACCAACAAAGAATATGCAATTCTAGAATTACTTGCGATGCGTAAAGGTACTGTTCTTACAAAAGAAATGTTCCTTAACCATTTATATAGCAGCATGGACGAGCCAGAAATAAAAATTATTGATGTGTTTGTTTGTAAGTTGCGTAAAAAACTATCAAAAGCTTCTGGTGGTGTAGACTATATCGAGACTGTTTGGGGCCGTGGTTATATGTTAAAAGACTACGAAGAAAATCATGGTGGTTTACTACAAGAAGAAACAAAAAAAGATGAGTTAGATTTAGTTAGATAACTTGTACAAACTGATTTTATCCTAGAAAGCTCGTCTTATTTAATGTAAGATGAGCTTTTCTTTTATTTGTAGGAATTATGCAAACAGATATTGCAATTATAGGAGCAGGGCCGGTTGGCATTTTTAGTGCATTTCAAGCAGGTATGCTCGGCATGAAAGCGTGTATAATTGATGCGTTAGAGATGCCCGGTGGTCAATGTAGTGCTTTGTATCCAGAGAAACCAATATATGATATCCCGGCGTGCCCAGAAACGCTTGCGCAAGATCTTGTTGATAATCTTGTAGCGCAAGCAAATCCATTTAATCCAACATATTTGATGTCAAGACAAGTAACCAGCCTTGAACAGAATGCTGATAGTTTTACGCTTGGCACTTCTGATGGAGATATTATTCAAGCCAAAGCAGTAGTTATTGCTGCAGGTGCGGGCGCATTTGGTCCTAATAGACCTCCCCTTGAGAATATTGAGTCTTATGAGGGTAAATCTATATTTTATATGGTTTCAAAAAGGGAAGCCTTTGCTGGTAAAAAAATAGTAATAGCTGGAGGTGGTGACTCTGCAGTGGATTGGGCTATATCATTGTCATCCATTGCACAAGTTAGCTTAGTACATAGAAGGACAAAATTTAGAGCTGCGCCTGCTACTATTCAAAAAATACATGAGCTTGCAGAGTTAGGGAAGATAGATTTAGTAACTAATTTTCAATTATCTGAACTAAATGGTGATGCTGGCCAATTAAAAGAAGTAATAGTCGCTGATTTAGACGGAAATAAAAAATATATTCCGGCTGATATATTATTACCATTTTTTGGTTTGTCTCAGAACTTAGGTCCGATCAGTCAATTTGGACTGGAAGAAAAGGGTCATCATATTAAAGTGAATTATCCTCATTTTGAAACTAATATTGCTGGAATTTATGCGGTTGGTGATGTTGCTACATATGAAGGCAAACTAAAGTTGATACTTACAGGTTTTTCAGAGGTAGCTTCAGCTCTGCATCATGCTTACGCTAGAGTATTTGATGGGAAGGCCTTACATTTTGAATATTCAACGTCGAAAGGCGTGGATACGAAATAAATATATGTTAGATTCTGCAGTCAGGAAAATTATCAATAAGCCTCTAAATGCTTTAGGTAAGCAACTTGCCAAGCTAGGGTTAAAAGCAAATTATATAACTATAGTGGGGTTTGCTTTTGGAATAATCTCAATATTATATATTAGTATTGGGAATTTACCTTATGGGTTATTGTTTCTTTGTTTAAACCGTATTGCTGATGGCCTAGATGGAGCAGTCGCAAGGGCAGTGAAATTAACGAGCTTTGGTGGGTTGATAGACATAGTTGCTGATTTTATTATTTATGCTGGAGTGGTATTTGCTTTTGCTATCTAGTGTCTGAACGAAAAGGACGCTTTTTGAAAAAACTTTAAAAAATTAACGGCTACCAGACATTATTTTTTATATAAAACTGGAAAAAATTAGCTCTGCTATAAGATCAATGAATAAATTCTAACAATACAGTTAA
>CAJQOE010000042.1 GCA_905479885.1 uncultured Rickettsiaceae bacterium
TCAAGCCTTTTCGTTCAGACACTATCTATAATCCGGATAACGCATTATATGCGGCTTTTTTAATTTTTAGCTTTGTTGGACCGATTACATCTTTTTTAGCTTACGCTATTATAGCTGCTAAACATGATGTAACGACAAATAAGCGCGGACAAAAATCATTTTATTATTTAGGTGGAATTTGTGAAGGCACGGAGACTTCGTTTATACTGGTTTTAATGTGCCTTGCGCCTCATTTATTTATTCATATATGTATTATTTATGGAATATTATGTTGGGTTACAACAGTAGGTAGGGTGTATGCTGCGTGGAATGACTTTGCTGAAATATAAATCAGTGCCTTATTTTCGGTTACGTGCTCAAACATAAAATACTATTATTACATATTGTAATGATAATAAGGATCTATAATGTTTACGGATAAGCTACAGAGAGAATTCTATCAAGCTATGCTTGAAAAAAATATCGAATATGAAGGGGTTTTTTATGTACGGGTGTTGAGCACCGGAATATTTTTCCGTCCAACATGTTCTGCTCGTAAGCCTAAGTTTGAAAATTGTAAATTTTATCGTACAGCAAAAGAAGCTTTGCTTGCCTCATTTAGGCCATGTATGCGTTGCCATCCTCTATCTAATCCAGATACTATTCCTAGTGTGGTAAGTACATTAATAACAGCAATTGAAGCATCGCCAGAAAAAAAATGGAGTAATGCTGATTTAGCTGAATTTTCTATAGATGCATCTACTGCTCGTAGGCAATTTCAAAAACGGTTTGGTATGAGCTTTATTGAGTATGCACGTGCAAGGAGGATGGAAGCTGCTATAAAACAAATTCATGCAGGTGATAGCCTAATTGAAACACAACTTAGCGCTGGTTATGAATCTAGTAGCGGATTTCGTGATGCATTTTCTAAAATCATGGGAAGTTCTCCTATGAAAAAGGTGTACTGTAATGTATTACAATCGTCTTGGATAGATACTCCACTTGGGCCTATGATAGGGATTGCAGATAAAGAACATTTATATCTTCTGGAATTTTCCCAGCGGCACGGTTTACAACGTGAAATAGAGCAGCTTTGCAACCAAACTAAATCAGTTATTATACCAGGCAAGTTGCAGCCACTTATTTCTATCAAAGAAGAATTGCGATTATATTTTGCTGGTCAGTTAAAAAAATTCAAAACACCGCTCTATATTCAAGGTACTGAATTTCAGAAAACTGCATGGGAAGCGCTAATAAATATTCCTTATGGACAGACTCGTAGCTATAAAGAGCAGGCTCGAATTATAGGAAAACCATTGGCTTGTAGAGCAGTTGCTAATGCAAATGCATCGAATCAGTTTGCGATTATAATCCCGTGTCATCGTATTATTAATAGTGATGGCAAATTAGGAGGATATGCTGGTGGTACGCCACGTAAGCAATGGTTGCTTGAACATGAACAACGACACTTAAGTTAATTCTTTATACTTATTTTTTTAAGCGTTTATAAATTATTGGCAATAGGGCTAAAAAACCTAAACCAGTTAAAGAAAAAATAATTTGCGGCTCCAGCAAAACTTCAGGAGAAAAATTAGACTGATTTAGTAATTTTTGCATAGATACTCCAACAGAAACATAAATAAAAGTCCCTGGTATAATGCCTATTAAGGTGCCAAAAAAGAAAATTTTTAGAGGGATTTGCAATATACCAGCTACCAAATTGACAAGTACAAATGGAAACATTGGAATCAAACGTAGTGTTAGCATATAAGAAAACGCATTTTCAGCAAAGCCCTTTTGCATTTTCTTAACCCACTTGCCAGTTTCATTTCTTATTACATTACGTGTAGCCATTTTTGTGCTCATGAAAATCACGCAAGCACCACAAGATGCAGAAAGTACAATGCATATCGTGCTAATTATTTGTCCAAATAGAAACCCACCAATTAGCGTCATTATGGTTGCAGCGGGGATAGATAAGCTAACAATCGCAAAATATATTAAACAATAGATAGTAATGGCTATAAAAGTATTTTTTATAATATAATCTTGTAGGAATATTTGGTGTTCACGTAGCTTATCTAAACTAATATATTTATGGAGTCCAGACATGCTTATAATCAGCGCTACAGCAATTATTATAAGTAAAGGAGCAAATTTATATAATTTACGCAAAGCAATTAATACGGTTTAAAGGCTTCATTAAATACGCAAACAATTTTTTTGCCGGCTCGCAGCGTCAGTTTGTAAAAAACTTGTTCAATAACTATCATATTGCTGTTGTTAGGATCAAGGCGGAAGTTAACCATAGATTCATGTAGATCTTCATCTACAGCAAAAATAGCTGGTATTTCATTGTTTTTATCGCGAAATTGTAAGTAGGTAAATTCACCATCATCAAAGATTTTAATAGGAGCTATTTCTTCATTTCCACTTATAAAATAATGAAAATTAAATTTCTCTGGGTGTGTTAAATCTGGTCCAGTTGTTGTACTAGTTGAGAAGGTACGGATATGGTCCTCTTCGTCTTCATCTGGGTATAAGAATTTTACATTAAATACCATACCAGGGTCACGAATATCTAAAGTTTCTTCTGCATATAATTCAAAGAAATAGGTTCTTTTGTTAGTGATAAGCGTCATGTTGATGGTAGCTTCTTGTTCCATGGGCTTAATAAAAATACGGTTGCCAGCTGGAACAATTTGCCAAGAGGTGGTATCTCCCATAGAAATGCTAACTACTTCTTCTGCTTTTGCAAGTTCAATGCTAGCTTGGTAACCATAATAGCCTGTAAACTTAAAAACATCGTTAGGGTTATACACCATAACGCGAATTCGGCTATCAATCGGCGTTGGCCTTGATTCACGTATAGCTAGTGCAGACTGTGCTACACAAAATAAAATAACGAACGTAAGCAGCTTTTTCATATCTTATTTGCTTCTTTTATCTTCTATTAGTTTTAACTGATAATCAGTGACTGTGAAGTTAAATCGTGTCCCATTCGGTAAATTAGGGTCAATTTTATCAATTTCGTAGTCAATTGTGGCTTGCCAGACCATATTTTCTATATTTTCACCAGCCGAATTGCGTGCAGTGGAATTAAATTTAATGATAGCTTTCGAAGGAGTAGGGTATGTTGTTGATATTATTACAGGTACTCTCTGAATAGATTTTTGGTATAGCATTACTGGAGAAGAAGGGTTGTCAATATTCATAAAATTATAAAATCTACGAAATACAATGCGAGTCGAATTATTTTTAACAAAAACAAACTGTTTTTTTAGGTTGTCATAATTATATGCTTCGCGTTGCAAAATATAATTCCTAATTATAATATCTGCAACTGAGGCTAAAGGGTTGTTGTTTACCTGATTAGCTCTTAATATTTGCGCAGTTTTGTTAGAAGAAGTATCAGCAGTTATAGAGTATTTAACCTGAATGACCGAGGGAAATAAGCCATTAATATTAACTAAAACTCCTAGGAATAATACACAAATAATTACGCTGAGTAATAAAACAAAGGACCTTTGGGAAAATGGGTGGATATATTTATGCTTATACCAGTGCTTGGCATCTGTATAATAATCCCCAGATTGAATATATTCTCGCAACGATGTATATAAAGGTTCCATTAAATATTCAGCAAAATTAATTTAATTTGTATTGTATAACG
>CAJQOE010000043.1 GCA_905479885.1 uncultured Rickettsiaceae bacterium
TTTCTTTATTATTGAGAAGACCTCCTGGGCGTGAAGCGTATCCAGGGGATGTGTTTTATTTACATTCAAGATTACTTGAACGCTCAGCTAGAATTAGTGCTGAGTATGTAGAAAAAATTACTAATGGTAAAGTTAAAGGAAAAACAGGTTCTTTAACAGCATTGCCAATAATTGAAACACAAGCTGGGGATGTATCTGCTTTTGTTCCTACAAATGTTATTTCTATTACGGATGGTCAAATTTTCTTGGAAAGTGAGTTGTTTTATAAAGGTATTCGTCCGGCAGTGAATGTGGGTATATCGGTAAGCCGCGTGGGTTCGGCTGCGCAAACAAAAGCGATCAAGAAGGTGTCTGGTTCAATGAAATTAGAACTTGCTCAGTTTAGAGAAATGGAAGCGTTTGCTCAATTTGGTTCTGATCTTGATGCTTCTACGCAAAAGCTTATAACCCATGGTCAAAAGTTGACTGAGTTGTTAAAACAAGCGCAATATGCGCCTTTTGTTGTTGAAGAGCAGGTGGTTAGTTTATACGCTGGGGTTAAAGGTTATCTAGAAAAAATTGATGCATCACAAGTACGTGAGTTTGAAACAAAATTACTTGATGATATGCGATTAAAAGGTGATGATATCTTATCTTCTATAAGAAAAGAAAAACAGCTTGATGAAGAAACAGAAAAGAAGCTTAAATCTTATCTGAAGAAGTTCGTTGAAGAATTTTTAGGCAATTAATAGATTAAGAGAAATGTCGGGTCTAAAACAACTTAGAAACAGAGTAAAGAGTATAAAATCTACTCAAAAAATTACCAAGGCTATGCACGTAGTTTCTGCAGCAAAGCTTAAAAAGGTAAAGGAGCAAGCCGAGAATTTTAATGAATATTCTACGGTGCTAGGAGATATAATGTATGATATCTCTACAAGTGGAAATTTGATGGATTTGCCAGCTAATGATCGTAAATTCTTTAATAAGAATTTAGAATATATGACGCATTTATTGGTTGTAATGACATCAGAACGCGGCCTATGTGGTGGTTTTAATTCTAGTGTGATTAGAAAAGTTAAGAATGATATTAAAACACTGCAAAGAGAAGGTAAGGCCGTTAAATTATTAGTAATAGGTAAAAAGGGTAGAGATGCTCTTAAGGGGCAATATTCTGATATAATAGCGGAGTATTATCATCATAATATCAAAAATAATGTTGAATGCTTGGCGCGTGAAGTAAAAGATAAAATTATAGAAATGGTCGAGGGCGAAGAAGTTGGAGCTTGTTATATGTATTATAATCGCTTTAAAAATGCAATGACCCAAATTTTGACCAAAGAATGTATCCTACCCGCTGAAACTACAGAAAGCACTGAAATTAGTGCTGTTTCTGAGTATGAATATGAAGGTAGTGATTTAGTACATGAGGTTATTCATCTTTATATAAGTGGTGAGATTAATTATGGCTTGCTGCAAAGCAAGGCAAGCGAAGAAGGCGCAAGGATGACCGCAATGGATAATGCAACAAGGAACGCAGGTGAATTGGTAGAGAAGTTAACCTTGCAATTAAACAGATCACGTCAAGCAATGATTACTACAGAGCTTACAGAGATTATCTCTGGGGCAGAAGCTGTATAAAGGAGTATATAAATGCCATTTTTGAATATACAATTGATGAAAGGAAGAACAATAGAGCAAAAACGTCAACTTGTCTCTAGCGTCACGAAAGCAGTTTGTGAGTCAGTGGACGTCGCTCCTGAAAAGGTGCGCGTAGTGTTGTCTGAGATGGAGGCGGAGGATTGTGCTATTGCTGGTGTATTAGTGATAGATCAAGTATGAGTAGTCTTGTAACTACAAAAATAAATAAAATAATTTTAATCGTTCAGTTAATGGGTTTTAAAAATGGAAAATAACAAAGGAAAAATCACTCAAATTATTTCAGCAATTGTTGATGTAAAATTTGGTGGCGGTGCACAACTTCCTAATATTTTAAATGCACTTGAATGTGAAAATAATGGTCAAAAATTAGTGCTTGAAGTGGCGCAGCATATCGGTGACAGCACAGCACGTTGTATCGCTATGGACTCTACTGATGGGTTAACTCGTGGATTATTAGTAACAGATACAGGAGCTCCTATACAAGTCCCAGTGGGTAAAGGCACACTAGGTCGTATTATGAATGTTATTGGTGAACCTGTTGACGAACGAGGGCCAATTAAAAGCAAAACATTTTCATCAATTTATCGTGATGCACCAGCATTTGACGAGCAATCTACCGAAAGAAGTATATTAGTTACTGGTATCAAGGTTGTAGACCTGTTAGCTCCATATGCAAAAGGTGGCAAGATTGGTCTGTTTGGTGGCGCAGGTGTAGGTAAAACTGTTATTATCATGGAGCTAATTAACAACGTTGCAAAAGCCCATGGTGGTTATACAGCATTTGCTGGCGTTGGTGAGCGTACAAGAGAAGGTAATGACCTTTATCACGAGATGATTGATTCTGGAGTTATTAATCCAGATAAATTGGAAGAATCAAAGGTAGCTTTAGTATATGGTCAAATGAATGAGCCGCCTGGGGCGCGTGCGAAAGTAGCTTTTACTGGATTAACTATTGCAGAGCATTTTCGTGATTTAGATGGTGGCCAAGATGTGTTATTTTTTGTTGATAATATATTTCGTTTCACCCAAGCTGGTTCTGAAATATCAGCAACATTAGGACGTATTCCATCAGCCGTTGGTTATCAACCGACATTAGCAACCGACATGGGAGCATTGCAAGAGCGTATTACTTCTACAACGAGAGGTTCGATTACTTCGGTACAAGCTATTTATGTGCCAGCCGATGATCTGACTGATCCTGCTCCGGCTACATCATTTACGCATCTTGATGCTACTACAGTGTTAAGTCGTCAAATAGCAGAATTGGGTATTTATCCGGCTGTGGATCCACTAGATAGTAGTTCACAGATGTTAGACCCTGAAATTGTTGGTGATGAGCATTATAATATAGCAAGGGAAGTGCAAAAAGTTTTGCAAACATATAAGTCGCTTCAAGATATTATTGCGATTCTAGGAATGGATGAATTATCAGAAGAAGATAAGCTGATAGTAAGTCGTGCGCGTAAAATTCAACGATTCTTATCACAACCATTCCATGTTGCTGAAGTGTTTACTGGTTTGTCTGGGAAATTTGTTGACCTTGCTGATACCATTGCTGGTTTTAAAGGTTTGGTTGAGGGTAAGTATGATCATTTACCAGAAGCAGCTTTTTATATGATTGGTACCATTGAAGAAGCGGTAGAGAAAGCCAAAAAGATGGAATCTAAAGAGGAAGTGTAATTATATTATGACCGAAACACTCTTAGTAAAAATTATTTTACCATCTAAGGTAGCCTTAAAAATGGATGCTACTTTGGTAAATATTCCTGGTAGCGAAGGGGTCTTCGGAGTTTTGCCGGGGCATGCAAAGTTTGCTTCTAGTATAGATGTTGGAGTTATCACTTTATTTTCTCGAGAAGAAACAATTAAATATTTTATTTACGTTGGAGTCGCTCAAATAACTGGTTCAGAACTTAATATTTTGAGTGAATTTGCCATTGATTTAGCAAAAGAAAATACTGCATCTGTGCGTAAGAAAATAACTGACTTGAAAAATAACTTATCTGAAGTACCGGCTGATTCCATTGAGGCGGACATTACCTCTGATAATATAGAAAAATATCAATCATTACTAAATTTCATATAGGTTTAAATACATGATAGAGTGTACGCGTCGTATAGAATTCGACGCTGGCCATAGAGTCATTGGTCATCAACATAAATGTAAGTATTTACATGGGCATAGATATGTCTGGAAATTACAGCTATGAGTACGGAATTAAATGAACTAGGCATGGTAGTTGATTTTGGAGAGTTAAAAAACATTATTAAAGATTGGATTGATGAAAATTTGGATCATAATGTGATATTACATGAAGATGATAAGGCTCTTGGAAGTCTTATCGCAAGCCAAACAGGACAGAATATATATTATTTAAAGTCTAATCCAACCGCAGAAAACATTGCATTACATTTGAAATCAGATATTATACCTAAGTTGTTTACTAAAAATTCATTCAATATAGTTAGACTTAAATTATTCGAAACACCAAATTCTTTTGTTGAAGTGAAATGAGTAAGGAGTGTTGTGTCGTTATAACGACAACTAACAACGAAGAAACGGCAAAATTAATTGCAAAAACTTTGGTTGAAAGCAAGTTAGCTGCTTGTGTACAACTGGATGAAGTTCAAAGTTTCTTTTATTATGAGGCGAAGGTTGAGCAAGAGAAAGAAATTCGCTTGTTTATAAAGGCCCCAAGTGATAATTATAAAAGTATTGAAAAATCTATAAAATTCAATCACAATTATCAGCTGCCTCAGATAATCAAGCTTGATATTACCGATGGCTTGCCACAATATCTAAATTGGATACATGGTGGTCTAAGAGACGGAATATAAGCTTAAACCAAATTTATGGAGTTTGTTTATGAAGTTATGGCATAAAGTATTTATAGGCCTAATATTAGGCTTGTTTCTTGGAATATATTTACCCCAACATGTTGAGTTTGTAAAACCGATAGGCACGGTGTTTTTGCGTTTAATCAAAATGGTTATAGTACCGTTGCTGTTTTTCAGTTTGTTATCTGGAATTACAGGAATGCGTGATCCTAGCTCTATTGGCAGGGTGGCAAAAAAATCAGTTCTTGCATATTTTGGAACAACTTGCTTTGCAGTTATATTTGGTCTTGGTGTCGCGCAGATAATGCAGCCTGGTAGCGGTCTAGTTTTGGATTTAGGCCCGTTGCCTGAAAGCAACTTTAGAGAAAGTAGTTTTGATATTATTAATTTTTTAATTGAGGTAGTGCCAAGTAATATTTTTGTAGCCTTTGCGGATTCAAATATTTTACAAGTTGTATTCTTTTCCATTTTTACTGGTGTAATAATTAATAGCATGGGTTCTTCTGTTGATCCTTTAAGAGAATTTATCCAATCAGCAGCAAAGCTAGTGCTAAAAATGATAGCGATAATTGTTGAATTGTCACCATATGCGGCCTTTGCTTTAACTGCGTGGGTTGTTGGTACTCAGGGGTTGGATATTATGATGAGCCTTGGTAAGCTAGTTGTCGCAATAACAATTGCTTATATATTACAATATTTAATATTTGGGCTATTTATCATCGTATTTTGTCGTTTATCTCCTATACCATTTTATAAAAAGAGTATAGAGTATCAAATGATAGCTATTTCTACCGGCAGTAGTAAAGCAAGCCTTGCAACTACTATGCAGGTTTGTCGTCAAAAGTTAGGTGTTTCTGAAACAAGCACATCATTTGTATTGCCGCTTGGGGCTTCAATTAATATGGATGGTTTGGCCATTAAACTTGGCATATCTGTCATGTTTTTTGCTCAAATTATGGGAGTGCAGTTAGGTCTAAATGATTATATGGTTATCATCATAACGGGCACGCTTGGTTCCATAGGTGGAGCAGGTATACCTGGTTCATTTATTATCATGTTACCAATAATGTTGACATCTGTGGGGTTACCTATTGAAGGTGTAGCGCTATTGGTGGGTATAGATAGAGTGTTGGATTTGTTTAGTACGGCAATTAATATTACTGGCGATGCAACAATTACTTTGGTTGTCGATAGCACAGAAGGTACTCTAGATAGAGATATGTATAATTCTGATTAAGGTTTGTAAGTGAAACTAATGCGTATTATTATTTTATTATTAATTTCTTGTCTAATTTTGCCGATGCATGTTGCGCGAGCAGCGGATGCAAACATAATAAAGATAGGCACTGGAGGTTTATTAGAGGGTCACTATAATATTGGTTTAAAATTATGTCGTTATATTTCACAAGCTAATGATAATATCAAATGTCAGGTGGTGCCAACACAAGGTTCACTAGATAGCCTATGGTTGTTGCAACGTGGCAAGATTGATTTCGCATTTGTGCTGTCTAATTTGGCAATAGATTCTTATAAAGGCACTGGTTACTTTACAGGTACTAAACCGTTCAAAGAGATGTATCAGCTATTGCGTTTGCATGATGAAATTTTTACAGTCCTTGTAAAGGATGATGATAAAATTTTGGTATTTGCAGATTTGGATGGTCGAAAATTATCTAATGGCCCTCCTAATTCCGATAGTTCAGTGGCATATAAAGCGTTAGAACCTTATTATGATTTTAAAAACTCTCCGATTGATGTTGAGCTTGCTTACGAAGATTATGCAAAAGCATTTTGCAATGGAGAAATTGATGCTATTATGACAATGACAGGACATCCTAGCTCGTTGGTTAATTTAATATCACATTCATGTGAAGTGGATTTTGCTGCTATAGATGCTGATAAGATAGAATTATTAGTAAAAAATAATCCAGGTTTTCACAAGGTAGTTTTAGAGGCAGGTAAATATCCAGGTGTTACTGAAGCTCAAGAAACAGTAGCTACTCCTATTATTTTTGTAGCAGGGGCGTCTGTGAACAAGGATATTGTGAAAAATTTTATATCTTATTTCAAGACAAAGATTTCGAGATTTAAGACTAACGACCCGCTTCTTTCTGGATTAGAAGATAGCCATTTTATGAGTGAGTTTGTTTTGCCAGGTTTTAATGATAGTATAGACGAATAGTAGAAAATAAAAATTAGTAGAGATTAATACAAGTTATGTTTAAGAATATAATAATCCCAGTTGATTTATCTGATAAAGAATCTATTAAAGTGGTTTTTCCAGCAGCTTTAAATT
Source organism: uncultured Rickettsiaceae bacterium (assembly GCA_905479885.1). GTDB lineage: Bacteria > Pseudomonadota > Alphaproteobacteria > Rickettsiales > Rickettsiaceae > Megaera_A. Next base: position 6,773 of record CAJQOE010000043.1, read on the forward strand.
TTGTCAATGCATTTGGATCTAAACTTCATCTAGTGCATATCATGCCGAATTTTGGTATGAAGATGGTAGAGGAGTATTTACCGCGTCATTGGATGAGTGATCAAAAAGAAAAATATAATAAAATTTTTGATGAACTGGTAAAAAAATTTATTCCAGAAGGGATAGAAGTTGAATTTCATATTAGTCGTGGTGCGATTTACGATGAAATTATTAATTACTCAGAGAAACTAGAAGCGGATTTGATTATTTTATCGGCTGTTAGACCACAGCTGAGAGATTATATGCTTGGACCAAATGCTTCAAAAATTGTACGGCATTCTTCAATTTCTGTGTTAGTCGTTAGAGACTAATTGTTTTTTGTTATACAAATTGGCAACTCTTGTAAAATTATTTATTAAAATCTATACCCATAACGAATGCCTATATCGGTTAGACCTGGGTTAGGTTTGCTAATGTCAGCACTAGACATATGGTCAATTATAATTGTTAGAGATTGAGTTGTATCAAATCTAAAGCCAGCTGACAAAGACTCTCTGAATAAGATATTAGAGCCAAGGGCGCGTTTTTTAGCTGTTTTTTTACGTTCTGCATTGTTGATAGAGGCGCCAAGCGAAGCTTCTATTAGAAAATTTTCTCCTAAATCAAATTGCCAAGTAAGTCCGGTATAAATATTACTAGTATAGCCTTTATTATTGATGCTAGCACCAATATGTGGGAATGCTCTGAGGAAATTTTGTGTTTTGTCTGACATGTATTCTAGGATAATATTCTGCCCTTTTTCATGGCGATGCTTAAACTTTTTATCAAAATCATGCTGCATTATGCCGATTTTAATTTCTTGTGCATTGGCTGTTGTGATTAAAAAAATTAAAGAAAATAGTTGGATTAGGCAAAATATATGACGCATGATTATCTACTCCTTTTTATCTAAAGCGATTAGGTAAAATTCACTTGATTCTTTACGGCTTGAATCGGGTTTGAAGTGCTTTACCTTCTTAAAATTTTGTTTTGCTATGGTTAGTAAATTTGTCTCAGCTCCGCCGCGAAATATTTTCGCTACGAAGTGCCCACCAGGTTTTAAAATTGTTAGGGCAAAAAGCAAAGCATTTTCACATAAATCCAGGATGCGTAAATGGTCAGTTTGGCTGTGGCCCGTAGTATTAGAAGCCATATCACTAAGGACTATATCAGCTAATTGACCATCTAATGTATTTACAATTAGGTCTTTTGCGTCATCATCAAAAAAGTCTTTTACAAAAGAGGTTACCCCAGCTATGCCTTCAATAGGTAATAAATCTATAGCCACCAGTTTGTTCTTGGCTGAAGCTGTATCTGATTTAATAATTTTTGCTGCTACCTGGCTCCATCCGCCTGGAGCTGCGCCTAAATCTATGACATTATCACCTGCATTTAATATATGAAATTTATCATTGATTTCTATTAATTTATAAGCGGCACGTGATTTATAGCCATCAAGCTTTGCTTTGGCGACAAAAGGATCATTTAATTGCCTTTTTAGCCACCTTGTAGAAGAGGTTTTTCTACGCTTGGCTGTTTTGACTTCTGTAAATTTTCCACGATATCCAGTTGAAGAAGACATAAATTACCTATTAGTTGCAGCGTAATTATCAAGTACTGAATTTACAAAGCCAACTTCACCTTCATCTAGCATATCACCTGCAATATCTGTGTATTCATTAAGAATGACTTTGCTAGGCGTTTCTGGGAAATATTTTATTTCACAAATAGCAACGCGCAAAGTGGCAGATAATAATTTGGGCAAGCTATCTAGCGTCCATTCTTTTGTTAGATGTTGTTGAATTATTGCATCAATTTCTGCTAGATGCTCGTGCGTGATATTGACTAGCTCGCTTAGATAATTATAGCTTGGGCGTAATTTTAACTTACTGTTTTTCTCTAGTTCATAATCATTTTTTATATCATTATCTTTATAAAAATCAATTATTCTAAGTAGTATAGTTTCGATATCAGAGTTGTTATTTTCGTTCTCAAATTGATATAATGCCTGAATAGCTGCAATGCGTGCGATTGATTTAGTATTCAGTTGAGCTTTAGCCATTGATTAATGATTTGTTAGATTAAATAGGGGGTGAGTCTAACAAAAAAAAACTAGTACGTAAATAATAATAACATCGTCTGGCTAGATAGTTCAATAAGAATTGAGTATTGCTGTATTTTTCAGTTGTAATTTTTTTGTCAAATGGTATAAAAATCTAGTTATTTTAGTTTCTATATATTTATTTTAAAGAGGTCTTCTTGTGAACAGGATTTTGAGAACAGTATTTTTCTTTATGGTGATGGCTGTTTCATCATCTGCAATGGCAGAAGTAATTAAGCAAATAAGCGTGCATGGCAACCAACGTGTTGAGAAGTCAACGATTATTGAATATTTGGGCATTAAAGCGGGTGACAAATATAATCCAGAATCTAAAGACAAGGCAATAAAAGGTCTTTACGCGACGTCGCTTTTTGAAACTATTAATATAGATTTTCATCAAGGAAATTTAAATGTTAAGGTGCAGGAAACTCCGTTTATTAGTAAAGTGGTTTTTACTGGGAATTATAAAGTTAAAACAAATTTATTAGCAAACGAAATATACACAGCCCCAGGGGAAAGTTTAAGAAAAGCTAAGCTGCGTACTGATGTAGAAAAAATAAAAGAAATCTATAAAAGATCTGGTAGATTCTCAGTGCATGTCAAATCTAAAATTGAGACACAGGAAAATAATAGAGTTAAGGTTATCTTTGAAATAGAAGAAGGGCCTAAAACTGGTGTGAATCAAATATATTTTGTAGGTAACGACAATTATAAAGATTCAGAATTAAGATCCATTATTATGACAAAAGAGTCAAGATGGTTCAGGTTCCTGGAAACTAATGATACATATGATCCAGATCGTATTGAGTTTGATAAGCATTTGCTAGCACAATTCTATAATTCTGTTGGTTTTGCTGACTTTTTAGTTATCTCAGTTACAGCTGATTTATTACCAACAAAAGAAGGGTTTGCTATTACTTACTCTATTGAAGAAGGTGAAAAATATAAGTTTGGTAAAATTAGTTTAAATAACAAATTAGCTAGCATTGACGATAAAGAAGTTTGGAAATTTATTGAAAAAAAAGAAGGGCAAACTTTTAATCTAGGATCTATGCAACGTATGTCGGATAAGATTGCTGACTATCTTGCTAGTAAAGGCTATCCTCAGGTTGATGTGCGACCTAATATTGTTCCCAACAGAGCAACTGGTCTTGTAGATGTAACTATAGTTGTAGATCAGGCTGACAAAATCTTTATCAATAAAATCAATATTGAAGGGAATTTAAAAACTGAAGATCATGTTATTAGACGCCAGTTGAAAATTTCAGAAGGCGATGTTTATAATCGTGGTAAAATAGAGAGAGGCGAAAAAAACATTCGTAATTTATATTATTTTGGTAATTTTTCTCTGAAAATGGCTCCTACTGATAAGCCGGATCGCTATAATGTAAATATTGACGTTGAAGAGAAATCTACTTCATCTATTGGTTTTGACCTAGGTTATAATACAACTGGTGGTCCGTTTGGTAGAATTTCGTTCTTGGAAAGGAACCTAGTAGGTACCGGCAAGTATCTAAGCGCTGGTATTCAAGTTGGTAAAAAAAGCATATATTATTATGGTGGTTTGACCGATCCGAACTTCTTAGATAAAGACTTGTCGCTTGGTGGTAATGTCTTTAGAAGCGAAAACGGTAGTGGAAGTGGTTTTGGAAATGGTGAACAAAATTATTCGCTAAAGTCAACAGGAGCAAAAGTTTCGCTTGGTTATGATATAACTGATGATTTATCGCATGATATTGATTATTTAATTAAACGTGATGTTTTAAAGGCCCCAGCTAGTTCTGCTTCTATATTTATTCAAGAGCAAATGGGAAAATTTACTACATCTTCTATTAGCCATAGTTTAACCTATGATATGACAGATAGTAGAGTGTTACCTAAAAATGGTTATTTAGTTTCTGGTACACAGGAATTTGCTGGCCTTGGTGGTAATACCAAATACCTAAAGCATGAGCTTGATGGTAAATACTTTAAGTCTTTTGTAGAAAATAAATATACTGTACAGTTATCAGCTGCAGCTGGTCATATTAAAGGGGTTAGAGGTAAGAAGGTTAGAATTTCTGATCGATTTAATCTTGGTGACTATACTTTAAGAGGTTTTGCTAACGCTGGTATAGGCCCTAGAGATAAGGCAACTGATGAAGGTTTGGGTGGTCAGAAATATTACACTATATCTTCTGAGCTTAGTTTTCCAGTAGGTTTGCCAGAGGAATTTAATGTAACTGGTTCAGTTTTTGCAGATGCTGGTTCTTTATGGGATGCTGATTCTAAAGCCTCAAGTGCTAGAGGTTTTCATAATGACAAATCTTTGAGAGCTTCGGTTGGTTTCGGTGTATTATGGATTACAAAAATTGCACCAATTAGACTTGATTGGGGATTCCCGATTAAGAAGAAAAAATATGATGAAACCCAGGCATTCCATATTAAATTTACAACTAGTTTGTAATTTGAGATATAAGAGTGTAATTTCAGGAGCATTAGATGAGACGAATTATGCACTTAATACGTAATATATTTTTGCTCACATTTTTTCTTCCAGCTGTAGCTTTTGCTGATGATAAATTCATTGCAAAAGCTGCAGTTGTTGACGTTGAGTCGATATTAGAACATTCACTTGCTATTGCTGAGATTAAAAAATCTATTAATATTATTAGCGATCGTATACAGGGAGAGTTGTCCGCCAAGGAAAGTGATTTAAAAATTATTGAAGCTGAACTAATTCAAAAGCAAGGAACTTTAAGCGAAGAAGAATTTAATAGCATGGTGGCCGCTTTTAACAAGAAAGTAAGCGCTACTCAACAAGAGATGCAATATAGAAAAAGCGCCTTGGAGCAGGCTCATAGCGCAGCTTTAGCAGAAGTTTACCAAAACACTACAGTCGTGATTAGCGAGCTTTCCAAGAAGTATGGTTTTAATATAGTGTTTCCAAGCGCACAAGTATTGTTTATAGAGAATGATTTAAATATTACTTTAGAAGTGATTACTCTCTTAAATGAACGTCTCAAGACTGTTGAAGTAAAGTATAATGTGGAAGCTGCTAATCAGCAATAAGAGTTTACTATAAATTCTTTACGGCACTGTTTGTAATATAGCCCTGTTTTATCCAAATTTTAAGGACATTGAAAAAGAAGATGCTCTCTCGCAATAACCATTGCTTTCTTTTGTAGTATTGGTTAAAATAAGCCAATAATTTTTAACATTAACATTAACATTAACATGAAAAGAAAAAATAGTTTAGAGGAAATAAGTACCAAAAGACAAAAAGTTGCGCCAGTTAAAGGAGTAGAGGCGGAAATAGAAGAAATGGAAGCTGACTTTCCTGACCTTAGTGCAAGGATAGCTGCTTTATCTCCTGCGCTAGAGCTGGCAGTTAGAGCTGGCGATGCAGTTCAAGTATCGGCAATTATTCAAGAATATAATGACTATGTTGATGCTACATATAGTGATCATGTAGATTACGGTTTTACACCAAGTATATCAGTTGATTTAGAACATCTGGGAGTTTTGGCTAATAGAATGGGTTTTGATGAAATAGCTGATATACTGGGCTATGAAGATAATCAAGAGTCGGAAGATGATGAAGATACAAATACACGGTTTCCAGGACTTCCTGAAATAATTGAGAGTTTGTCTCCTGCATTAACTGCTGCCGTGGAATCTAATAATGCAGTTCAAGTAGCAGCAATTATTCAACAATATGATAACTATGTTTATATTACATATGGGGAGCATATTGTACCATCATATGTAGAACTGGCCTTAGGGCCTTTAGCAGTTTTAGCTCATGAGCGAGGGTTTCACGAAATATGCACCGTATTTCAATACGAAGACTGCCAACTTTCCGGCGCTGAACCTAGTTTTGAATTATAATAATTAAATTATTTTAATTCCTGAGTAGTTTGGCTACATTAAACAATGCTTTTTGGTTTTAGGAGCAGCGCAAGTAGTTACTTCTTGCGCTGCTCTGTATTTCTGCGAACAGTATCTAAAGGCAAAGGCTGGGCAAGTTGTTGTTATGAATAATGCGAGTTTTTATAAGCCTAAGAAAATCCAAGAATCAATATAATCTTTTGGAGTAAAATAATTTTATAGGTCTTAATTCTATTGAAAAATCTGAGCCAATAATAAAGCGAGGGATCAAAAGATAGAATTACCAAATTTGCTAGTTTATATGATGTTTTAAAACCGTGTTTTTTAGCAGCTAATTGAAGTTGATTTACTCTATGCAATTCATTAATTTAATGTATTTTACCTTCTTTACCTATGGCGGGAATTTCTGTTGTTTCTTTAGCAAGAGACGCTTCAGCAGCTCTGCGTTCGAAAGACTTAGGTATGCAAGATATAGGAAGTGAGGAACAATGGTGAGCCCGTCGGGGCTCGAACCCGAGACACCCTGATTAAAAGTCAAGTGCTCTACCAACTGAGCTACGGGCTCACATAAGTTGTGAATCAAAATTGTTAATGTAACTTTAATTTTAGCTAGATTAACAAGGAGTCTCACCATTGTTTGTATAAATGCAATGAAAATTCTTGGCGCTTAAAAGGCAAATACAGGAATGTTCATTGAAAATATGATTTACTTTATCGTGGAAAAACGATAATATGTCAACAATTATTTTGCAAAATAAGGTTGATACTCATAAATGCACTCTGATGTAGCTATAATTATTCCGTCTAGAATCGGATCGACTAGATTACCACGCAAAGCCCTGGCTAAGATTGGAGAACTCTCCTTGATTGAGCATGTGGTTCGTGGTCTAAAGGATGTGGCGGGCAATAACGTGTATGTCGCTACTGATTCTGAGGAAATAGCCGCCCTTGCAGAGTTGTCTGGCGCAATTGCCATAATGACAGATGAAGATTGTGCAACTGGTTCGGATCGTGTCTTTCAAGCTTTCCAAAAAATACCAGGGCGTGATAAGATAAAATACATCATTAATATTCAGGGTGACATGCCTTTTGTTAAGGCTGCAATTGTGAATAAAATAATAGATGGCTTAAAAAATGGCATTGGAGACATTGTAACTCCCGTAGTGAAAGTTGACGAGGATATTGCATTGAGCAACTCAAATGTAAAAGTAGTTACGAACAATTTAGGGCAAGCGATGTATTTTTCTAGAAGCTTGATCCCGCATGGTGCATCAGAATTTTTGTATCATGTGGGGATTTATGGCTTCTCTCGTGATGCATTAGAGCATTTTGTAAACTTACCACAAGGTGAATGCGAAAAATTAGAAAAGCTAGAGCAAATTAGAGCTTTAGAACACGGTATGAAGATTGGTGTTTGTTTGTCGGATGACATACCTATTTCAGTTGATACCCCAGGTGATCTGGAAAAGGCTAAAGAATATTACGCAACTTTAATTGCTTAAGGGATATATAATGATCAAAAATCTAACAATTGTACTGCTAACTATTTTATTGTCGTTTAATGCTTCAGCAACAACAAGAATTAAGGATATTGCGGGGGTTGAAGGCGTACGTGATAACTTGCTCGTTGGCCATGGACTAGTTGTTGGTCTAAGCGGTTCTGGTGATAATTTGAAAAATACAGTGTTTACAGAAAAAGGCTTGACTGATTTTCTTGAACGCTTAGGTGTCAACGTGCAGGGAGCTAATATAAAAACAAAAAATATTGCATCAGTTACGGTAACGGCAAGCCTGCCAGCTTTTGCAAGACGTGGAATTAAGATTGATGTGAAAGTTAGTTCGCTGGGTGACGCGAAGAGTTTAAAAGAAGGAGTGTTATTGGCGACTCCTTTACTTGGTGCAGATGGTAATGTGTATGCAGTCGCGCAAGGAGCAGTGGCGTTAGCTAATTTCACTCCAGTATCAGGAGATGTCAGAACCAAGTCGAATGGTGTTGAAACCAACGGCTATATTCAAAGCGGAGCTATAGTAGAAAATGAAATAGACTTTAATTTTACTGATTTGCAGAATATTAAATTTTCACTTTATTCTCCAGACTTTGGAACGGCTATTGCAGTTGCTGATGCAATTAATAATCATGTGCCTGGTAATACAGCAAGCGCTCTTGATGCTGCGACTATTGAGATTGTGGTTCCTACCTACAGGCAAGGTGACTTAGTAGAATTTATTGCAGAAATAGAAGGTTTGGCAGTGAAACCAGATTATAAGGCCAAAATTGTAATGAATGAATCTACTGGTACAGTAGTGATTGGTGATAAGGTAAATATAAGGCCAGTGGCGATCGCGCAGGGTAATTTGATTGTGAATGTAGGGCAGCTTGATTTTGATGATAAATACGGTCCTGAGACGGATGAAGAAACTCGTGATTTAGTAAGTAGCTTTGTTGATAAGCGTCGTGGTAGAGCTGTACATCATTTGCAGGAAAGCGCTACGCTTAGTGATCTAGTTGCGGGTTTAAATAAATTGGGTGTATACCCGCGTGATATTATAAATATACTGCATAGTATGAAATCTGTAGGTGCACTTGACGCTGTAATTGAAGTGAGATAATCTTATGGGAGTGAATTATTTGGGCGGTGGCGTTACAAATATAGACAAGCCAGCTCAGCATTATCAAATAATCGATGAAAGAAACAAAGTAACAAAGACTAACACTGTTACTGGTGCAAAAAAATTTGATTCAGTCTTGAAGAAAATTCAGACAAAAAACGTGTCTAATTCAACAGCAAAAGAATTGGTGAATTCTAGTAAAAGTAAGGTTTCAATTTTAGCTCATCAGAGTTCGAAATCATCAGTGAAGTCAGATGGCACAGATATTGCTCTTAAAAGACTATCTAAAGAAATGGAGAATCAGCTCTATGGTATGTTTTGGACTATGATAGATAGCGCAAGAGATGCCGACCACGAGGGTGGTTTTGCTGAGAAACTTTTCCGAGGACCGTA
>CAJQOE010000044.1 GCA_905479885.1 uncultured Rickettsiaceae bacterium
ATTTACAAGATGATATAATATTATATTTACAGGATATTAAACAAAATGCATATGATGCGCTGGAAAGAATTGATACTCAAAATAAGTGCAAAGAATATTTAAAAAGTTTAGTAGAATTCGCAATTAGTAGAACGCATTGATTTATGAATCAGCTTTATAATGGACGTAATACCGCAATATCTATCTGGCTAGGTTTGATGTGCTTTGCAGTGATTATCATGATTTTTATAGGTGGCTTAACCCGTCTTACAGAAGCTGGTTTATCAATTACCGAATGGCGCCCTGTATCTGGTATTATACCACCAACTGATAATTCTAGTTGGAATATTGAGTTTGATAAATACAAGCAATCCCCAGAATATATTAAGCGCAATATAGGGATGGCGCTCGAGGAGTTTAAATCAATTTATTTACTAGAGTTTACTCATAGAATTGCTGGTAGGGTTATTAGCTTATTATATATTTTACCCCTAATGGTTTTCTTTGTCATGGGATCATTGCGTGGCAGGGATACTGGAATTTATATTGTTGCTCTACTTCTCCTTGCTATGCAGGGCGTTATGGGATGGTATATGGTGAAAAGTGGTTTAGTCTCGAACCCCTATGTTAGCCATTATCGTTTAGCTGCACACTTAATGTTTGCAGTATTTTTGTATATGATAATGTTTTGGCAATTTATGAAATATTCTTTCGATATTATGTTGGTGCCAACTGAAACAAAATTCTGTCGGGCGTCTTGTTGGTGTATTGTATCTATTATTTTATTGCTGATGCAGATTATGTTTGGAGCTTTCGTAGCTGGTCTTGATGCCGGATTAGTTTATAATAGTTTTCCTTTAATGGGCGAAAACTTTATTCCTTATGAATTAACGGAAACAGGTGTAAGCTTTGCTAGCTGGGGTGAACCTGTTTTTGTACAATTTGTACATCGCATAGCAGCCTATATGTTATTTGTGGTTATATGTATTTTTTGCGTGCAGGCTTTGCGTTTTCATAATAGGAAATTATCACGGGTTGTTTTGTATGTGTTTTTAGCGTTAGTTTTGCAAATATCTTTAGGAGTTGTAACATTAATCTATAATGTACCTATAGCATTAGCGTTATTACATCAGTTTGGTGCTATGTTATTATTATCTTGCTTGTTATGGGCGTTTTTCTTAATTAAAAGCTCTAGGGGCAATTAAATATATGAATGAAATTATTGTACAGTCTAGTGAACCTATCCGTTTAGACAGATATTTACGTCGTTATTACCCGGATGCTACGCAAGGATTAATTGAAAAATCATTACGCTTAGGCAAAATTAAATTAAACGGTGCCAAGTCCAAAACTAGTGTGCGTGTGGTACAAAATGATGTTATCACTATTTTTCCTGGAGTTTTTGTTGTTAATGAACATACAGAGATTCAGGAGTTTCCACAGGATGTTATTGATTTAGCAGATCAATTATTGTCTCAAAATATCTTATTTTCATCTGAAAAATTTATTGCAATAGATAAGCCAGAAGGCTTAGCTGTACAAGGAGGAAGTAAAATTTCTTTATCAATAGATGAAGTGCTGAAATATATAAATTATACACAAGATACTGAGTATAAATTAGTACATCGTTTAGACAAAGATACTAGTGGCATCCTGTTAATTGCTAATGGATATGATAATGCTGCTAAACTTAGCAATGCTTTTCGTGACCAGTTGATAAAAAAAGTATATATAGCAATATTAACTGGCTGCCCAACCTCATTAGAGGGGAATTTAGTACATAAAATTGGTAAAGATAGATCAAGCGTATTTGAAGTCGTAAAAGAATTAGAAATTGATGGAAAGCTGGCTGAAACTAACTATAAAGTTTTGAAGTCAAACGGCGGTGTTTCGCTTGTGGAATTCAGACCAGTTACCGGCCGTAATCATCAATTAAGATTCCATAGCCAATTTTTGGGTTGTCCAATAGTTGGAGATAGTAAGTACGGTGGTGATAAACATAAGCGTATGTTATTACATGCAAAGACTATCACTCTGCCTGCAAGTGTTTTTGGCCGTAAGATCACTATTGATTCAGACTTACCATATGAATTTGAAATTTAAGTCATAGAATATTGCTAAAATAGATCATAGCTTCCGCATTACAAACAACAACTATAAGTAATAAACGCTATAATATATTCAATTATTAGTAGCGTATGCTTGTTGACATTAAATATAATGTCACTTATTCTAAAATTATATTTGTAATTAGCTTATTTCTGGGAAGAATTACTATGGTTACTAAAATTTCTAGCTTAGCGTTTAATGGTATTGATATTATTGATGTTGACGTTCAAGTCCAAATAGAGCCTGGCATGCCTAAATTTGTTATTGTTGGTTTAGCAGATAAAACTATTGCTGAATCGAAAGAGCGAGTACGAGCAGCATTATCATCTATTGGCTTGAGTTTACCGGTCAAAAAAATATTAATTAACTTAGCGCCAGCAAATTTAATTAAAGAGGGAAGTCACTTCGATTTAGCTATTAGCGTAGGTATACTTGCTAGTATGGGTGCGTTGCCAGTGGAAGAAATTAGCAATTATTTGATCCTAGGAGAATTGTCGCTAGATGGTGGAATTTTACCGGTTAGCGGGGTGCTTACGGCAGCAATGGGAGCTACTGCTAGAGGGAAGGGCGTAATTTGTGCAAAGCAAAATGGTTCTGAAGCTGCTTGGTCTGGTAATGATAATATATTAGCTCCAGGTAATTTGATTGAACTTGTAAATCATTTTAAAGGTACACAAGTACTGACTCAGCCTTCACCCGGTGTTGCTAAAAATGAAATTCGATATCCTGATTTAAAAGATATAAAAGGCCAACAAATCGCAAAAAGAGTGTTGGAAATTGCAGCGGCTGGCGGGCATAATTTATTGATGTTTGGTCCACCAGGTTCTGGTAAGTCTATGCTTGCGCAAAGATTACCTGGAATAATGCCAGAATTATCGCCATCGGAAATATTAGAATGCAGTACGGTAGCTAGTGTTGCAGGTTGTATAGAGAATGGTTGTTTAACTAGAGAACGCCCATTCAGAGCTCCGCATCATTCTTGTACAGCCGCTGCGATGGTAGGAGGCGGCGCAGGACGTCGTGTGCGGCCAGGAGAGATTTCTCTGGCACATAATGGTGTGTTATTTTTAGATGAGTTGCCGGAATTCAATTCTGCAGTGATTGAATCATTGCGTCAACCCATGGAAACCCGAGAAGTAATGATTTCTCGCTCTGGTACACATATAACATATCCTGCAAACTTTCAGCTCATTGCGGCAATGAATCCATGTAAATGTGGTTATCTGGATGATCCTTTAAAGGCATGTAATAAAGCTCCAATTTGTGCTAGTAGTTATCAATCAAAAATATCTGGGCCTATTCTTGATCGTTTCGATTTGCATATAGAAGTAGGTAATTCACAAGAACATTACAGTTATGATCAAGTATTAAATGCAACTGAAGAAGAGCCTAGCATTGAAGTGGCAAAAAGGGTAAAAGCTGCACATGCAATGCAAGCAGAACGTTATGAAGGATATAATATCCGTCTTAATAATAGCTTGGATGGACAGCTTCTCGTTGATTATGCTATTCCTGTTGACGATGGACGTGAAATGTTAAATGAAGCGGCCAAAAAGTTCCGCCTTTCAATGCGGGCTTATAATAGGGTGTTACGGGTAGCTAGAACGATAGCAGATTTGGACAAGTCAAAATGGGTGCATAAGATACATGTTGCTGAGGCTTTGAGTTACAGACAAATGGATTTCGCAGTATTGGAAGCTGCATAATAAATGGAGATTACTTTATGGACAAACAAATAAAACAAGATCTAACTAATGCTTATTTAATACTGTCTAAGCTAGGTCTAGATGATCACACATATACACACTTATCAGCAAGGCCAGAGGGAGCTGATTTTTATTATATTTTTCCTTTTGGATATAGATTCGGGGAGGTGACTCCAGAATGTTTGCTGAAAGTGAGTCTTGCTGGCGAGATTATTGAAGGTAAAGAATATCAATATAATCAAACAGGATATGTTATTCATGGCAGTATATATAAAGAACGCCCAGATTTAACATCTGTATTTCATTTACATACCGTCCCTTCTATCGCGGTTTCTGCAATGCGTGATGGTTTGCTACCAATTAGTCAGTGGGCTTTACATTTTTATGGGCAATTAGCTTATCATGAATATAATTCTCTAGCCTTAGAAGAAGGTGAGCATGGTGGAGATTTAGTAAAGGATCTAGGTAAGAAAAATGTTATTTTTTTACGCAATCATGGATTCATTGCTTGTGGAAAAACTATTCCCGAAGCAATGTTCTATTGTCATCATCTAGAGCAGGCATGCAGAGTGCAAGTAGCTGCTCTTTCTTGTAACCAAGAACTTGTTATTCCAAGTGATGCTGTATGTAAGAAGGCTAATCATGATTTACTAACATTTGAAAAAGATCTAGGCCAAAGAGATTGGCAAGCCTGGGTTAAATGGATTGCAAGTAACAATAATAAAAATTAATTACGATAAGCTTGTGGTATTTTTAGGAAACACGCTTTGTACCAAGCAATTAGGGCTATGATTGCAAATAGAAACATAGCCCTAATTTTTACCTAGTTTTATACCAGCTTAACCTTACTGGTTAAAGCTATATTCGTGTGAATAGCCTGATAATTCTTTTTCAGTGGAGTATTCAGTGGAATCCTGGGGTATAGTATAATCTAGTGGTGAAGCTAGATTGTAATAAATGTTAGCTGGTAATTTGTTTTTGTCGTTATATAATAATTGAGTAAATACATTACGAGATTCTGCATCTATTTGATCATAATCATAATCATAATCATCGGTTACGAGTTGTAGAAAATTGTTTTCTACTTCGTTATCATAGCTTTGTATAAAATTTTGAATAGCTTTTTGTACCATGATGTATTTTTCTTCTGATCCTCTTTCGTATCCATCTCTCCATGCATTATTAAGATCGATTGCATTTTTTAGTGTTACAATAGTATAAGATGATGTTGGTGCGATTAAGCTTGCAGTAATTGCTGTTATAATTCTCATATGAACACTCCATTAATTTAATATTAAAAACATCAAATGCAGGGTTTTTTTAGGGTAACGTTGCATTTGCCTTTAGTTAAGTAGTTTTAGTAAGCAAAATAGAAGAAAATCTAAAATATATTATGTCTTTTTCGGTTATTAACCATCAATGATATCGTCTAAATTTCCTAATATTGCATTTGCAGGATAAAAAGATTCTTGTGCTGTATACCCATCGTAATAGTTTCTTACCGTTGGTATAAACTCTTCATCAGATGATGTTAACAAGTATAATATAGTATCAAGTTTTGTTTCCATTGTATTCGAAGTAGTTATCATTTCATTCGATAGCGCGGTATATAGATTATTAAGATTTTGAGCTGCTATTACTCTCCATTCTTCATCTATGTTTTGCATTTTGTTACTACATTCTGCTCCGACTCTTTGTATGTGGGTAGTGTATGCATCATACAAATCTTGCAGTTGGTTATCACATTGTGCATACATTATTGCTATTCTATTAGCACATGCTTGTGTAAGATCAGGAATGGCGCCTGGCAGCGAGTCTTTTTCTGTTGAAGTCTCGTCACTATACGCTGTATTATTATTCGTAAGAGAAGATGTTAGTGTGCTGAATAGCGCAATAGTTCCTATTATAACATTCATATAAATATTCCATTAATTTAGTTGCTAAATTTGATGCTAACAACAAGTAGTTAACAAAACATTAATAACAGAATTTATTTTATGAATACAAATACGGACCACCCTATATCATCCAACAACGCCACTAAGCAGTATATCAATATCATCTCCTGTTAAAGCAGAAGGAGCACCTGTTAATAGCTCTGAATCGGATTTAATAGAAGTAATTTGCAAACTCTGTTCCATGATTTCTTTAAGACCTTTTTCTGCTGTTATTATAAATTCATCTGCTTCTTTTATATCTCGTTTTATTTCTGCGGTTAAAGTTTTGAGTGATAATGTTATTATAATGTTTAGCAGATCATTTGCAGCATTTTTTGGGTGGTCTAGATTGATACTAGATAATTTAGACAGAGAGTTGTTTGAAACTACGTTTGGCAATTCAGGTATATTTGTATCCAATATTTTTTTTTCAAAAGCTTCCGAATTATATTTTTCTTCTGAGCTATGGTCGCTTTTAGGGGATAGAGAAGTTTTAGTTTGTTGGTAAAAGATATTGGCCAATATATCATTTCCATAGAGGTTGCATATTTTTACTGCTAATGTAAGTGCTTTTACTTTAGAGTCTGCATCATAAATTCGTGAAGCCATGTCCGAGGCTGCCTCAGCATATTTAAGCGATTCTTCTAATTTGAGTGCGTTTTCCTCATTGCATGTTGTGTCTAAGTCAAAAGTATATTTCATTTTTGCAGTTGCTAAAAGCAATTTGAGTATTGAGGGATGGTCTTTAGGTAAATGAGTTTGCTGATATTTTAGAGAATCTTCTGCGAAAGTAAAAGCTTGTTGTTTTGAATATTCAATACTAGATGTTCCATAAGTTTCTATTAGCTCATGTATAACTATATCTGGAGTTATTTCAAGTTTTAAAGAGTTGTTTTGTATTATAATGTGGGTTTCGTTTAAAAGCGTAAGGGCTTTGCTTAATGATTCTTTTTCTATATCTGGTTGTCTTTCAATAATTGATAGTGCATGATTAAACTTCGTTAACGCATAGAAGTTTAACTTTTGAACTTCTTTTTCCGTAGCATAATTTTTTACGATTTTTGCTGATAATTCAGTAAATATTTCTAATTTAGACTGTGGAAACGATTTTGCAATTCTCGTGTGTAAGTCTGTGAAATGACTTAATATATGTATAGATGATTTTGAGATAATATTCATCAGATCTTCACAATTATAGGACTGAAAGGCTTTGTTAATTTTTGCTTCGGCTTGATAGAGAATGTTGGATTCTTTTACTGCTAATTTGAACATATTATTTTTCCATTTAACATTAATTTAATAGAAACTTAATTTTTTAATCATTAGTTAGCTTATTTATAGATTACATAGAGTTTTTATTAAAGTAAATGAATAAATTAATATATTGTTAGTTTATTCATTTACTTTAATATAGAAGTATTACTCGGTTGAGATTAGGAATTTAGTTTGAATTTATTTAGGGATAAAGTTGCTTTACTCAAAAGCTAATAAATTATCGGTAATAATTGGAGTTTTATTTTGGATTCTTTAACTATCTTTAAAGTAACATTGTCCCTTTTTTAAATAATTCTCAGTATGTTATGCCCTTGTCGCATAAGTCGTTTTTATTGGTTTAAACTTAAGGTTGGCTAATTAAAGGTTTGAGTTTGTCATTATCAGGCTTGGGAATCTTCAAATATAATATAATTGTTGAACAATAAGATAGTATTATAAACGCTGGATCATTTCAAATGATTTGATAGAGACGTTAACGGGGGAGGCATGGAAGTGTAGCACTCAGCATCATGACCAAAAGATATATAGGCCTCTTGAGATTTAATGCTAAAAATCAAGAGGCCTATATATTTTAATTATTTTCTGATGGTTCAATCCCATCTACCTCAACATTATCTTCATCACTTTCTTCCGAAGAAGACTCAGCTATTAGAGATGCTGATACTACGCTTTCACCTTTATCAGTTTTAAATAAGATAACACCGCTAGTGCTTCTGCCAGTTACGCGTACAGTACCTAGCTTGCATCTAATGAGTTTGCCGTTGTTAGTAATTAGCATTAATTCATCGTTCATGTCGGCTGGCATCGAGGCTACTACTTGCCCAGTTTTATCAGATAGAACCATGTTGACAATTCCACTACCACCGCGATTTGTGATGCGGTAATGATAAGAGGATGTACGTTTGCCGAAGCCATTTTCAGCAACGGTTAAGATAAACTCTTCAGATTCAGCCATCTCGATTATTTGCTCTTTGCTTAGTACAAGATCAAAGTCTTTTGGCTCAAAATCATTGTTGCCATTAGAAATTTCTATACGTTTATCAAATGGAATGGATAGATAGGCTTCACGTTCTTCGATAGATGATTTAATACCATTTAGAATAGTCATAGAGATGACACGGTCTTTATCAGCCAGCCTCATACCACGTACACCGTCAGATGTTCGGCTTTTGAAAACCCGAATTGCATCAACTGGGAAACGTATAGCTTTACCCATTCTGCTAGCTAGCAATACGTTGTCATCTTCGTTACATGCCATGACGTTTACTAGGCCATCATCCTCATCCATACGGATGGCTATTTTGCCGTTAGATTGTATTTTTTTGAAATCGGAAAGATCATTTCTACGTATATTACCTTTTGCAGTTGCAAACATAATATGCATGTTATCCCATTCATCCTGGTTTTCAGGCATTGGCATGACGTTAGTAATGTTTTCGCCTTTTTCTAAAGGTAATATATTTATTATAGGTCTTCCCTTACTTTGGGGGTTTCCTAGTGGTAACTTGTATAATTTAAGGCTATATACCTGTCCTTTATTGGAAAAGAATAATAAAGGTGTATGTGTGTTACCTACAAATAACTTAGTAGTTATATCTTCATCACGCATTGAAAGGCCAGAACGCCCTTTGCCACCACGCTTTTGTGCACGGTAAGTTGCTAGTGGCACACGTTTGATATATCCGCTTAATGTTACGGTCACAACCATTTCTTCTTTTTGAATAAGGTCTTCAATATCTTGATTGAAGTTTCCTTCGATAATTTCAGTTTGTCTTGGAGTGGTGAATTCATCACGTACTTCTATCATTTCAGCCTTAAGAAGCGATAATAATTTATCTCTAGAACTTAAAATTGATACAAATTCTGTGATTTCTTCGGTTAAGCCCCCTAAATCCTGTTCTAATTTGTCTTTTTCCATTGCAGTTAAGCGTTGCAGGCGCATTTCTAGAATAGCTTTAGCTTGTGCTTCAGATAGATGTATAGTGCCGTCATCAGTAATGTTTGCTTTATCATCTACTAATTTAATCAGGCTGACAATAGAAGAGCAATCCCAGGCTTTTTCCATTAACTGTTCTTTTGCAGCAGATGGGTTGGAAGCACCGCGAATGATTCTGATTACTTCATCGATGTTACTAACAGCAATCCTTATGCCTAATAAAATATGGGCTTTATCACGCGCTTTGTTTAATAAGTATATAGTTCTCTTAGTAATTACTACTTCTCTGAAACGTACAAACGAACCAATTACTTCTTTAAGATTCATTACCTTTGGCATGCCGTCGTCAAGTGCTAGCATAATAACGCCAAAGCTGGTTTGTAGCTGAGTATATGTATATAGTTGATTTAAAATTACATCAGCTACAGCATCGCGTTTAATTTCAATAACTACACGTACACCGTCTTTATTTGACTCATCACGTAAATCACTGATTCCCTCGACTCTTTTTTCACGTACTAAATCCGCTATCTTTTCTACTAATTTAGCTTTGTTTACCATGTATGGCATTTCAGTGATGATGATTGAATCACGTCCATTATTATCTTCTATATTACAACGCCCACGGAACATTATGCTACCACGGCCAGTTAAATATGCTGACTGGATACCATTAGTTCCCAATATTATACCACCTGTTGGAAAATCTGGTCCTTTTACGTAAGAGATTAATTCGGTAAGCTCAATGTCATTATTATCAACATAGGCGCAAGCAGCATCAATGACTTCACCTAAATTATGTGGAGGGATGTTTGTAGCCATACCAACAGCGATACCACCTGTACCATTAACTAATAGGTTCGGAAATCTTGCTGGTAATACGGATGGTTCGCTTTCAGAGCCGTCATAATTGGGGGCAAAGCTTACTGTTTCTTTATCAATATCTTCGAGTATAGTATGCGAGACTTTAGCAAGTCTAGATTCGGTATATCTCATTGCCGCAGCAGAGTCACCATCCATTGAACCAAAGTTACCTTGTCCATCTACTAGTGGCACTCGCAGAGAAAAACTTTGCGCCATACGCACAAGCGAGTCATACACCGCAGTATCGCCATGGGGGTGGTACTTACCAATTACATCACCAACAATTCTTGCAGATTTTTTGTGTGCTCTTGAGTTAAAATAGCCGCCTTCATGCATTGAGTATAAAATACGACGATGTACAGGTTTTAGACCATCACGAACATCTGGAATAGCGCGACTAACAATCACGCTCATTGCATAGTCCATATAGGAACTTTTCATTTCATCTTCAAGGCTTATAGGTAGCGTATTTTTGAACTCGACTTCACTCACAATATATATACTCTTACGAATTGATATTTGACCAATACAGACTAATGGAAAAATCTAAAATTTGCAAGGGAATAGCAGACCAAAAAAGAGAATTTTATACTTGATTTGTGGCGCTTAAGATTTGCTTTTTTGTAGGTATTGCAATTAATTCTAATACTTTAAATAATTCACCCATTTGTTGACTCGCGGTCAGACGAAAAACTTGCTTATCAAGTATTTCCTTATCGTTCTGTGATGCATTAATTTTAAGTGCTTGCAGGCGCATTTCTATACCATATTTAATAAGAAATTCTTTTTGAGATGATATTGTGTAATTATTTACACCTTGTTCATGAGCTGCTTTTTTAAGAGCATCAAAATCCACATGTGCTGTTAAGTCGGCTTCGCCAAGCGAGCTAATAATAGAATGATATTGATGATTTTTGATAGCTTGTAGCGTAGAGTTATATTGACCTCTATGACGAGTTGGTGCTTCTATGGCGTAGCCATAATCGATTATTAATTTGGCTCCGCTATACGTAAAGAGATGTTTGCTTAAGGATCTTATGATATCAAGTGATTCAAGTGATTCTTCGATAATAGCACCATCCCTGGCGTTTATATGGTCTAAAGCTAGTTGCGTTTGTAGAGCTTTGTGTAATTCAATTTTATCATACTTTATGTGTTCGTCAATTGGATCAATAACTAGGATAGATTCAAACCATTTATCTTTTACTTTCATATATTGCTTGATGGGTAATGCATCAAAAAATTCATTAGATATAATGATAGATGGTAGTTTTGGGATCTGTTTAATGTCAGATATCCATTTTATATTTTTATTATATTCAGTAAGTTTAGCTTTTTGTTTTTTAATGAAATATGGATTTATCTCTAGTAAATGAATTTGTGCGGCATCAAAAAACTCAGGTACTAATTTTACAACGCGTAGAAAATCTTGCATTAATTGCCCTTGCCCCGGACCTAATTCTAGTAATGAGAATTTTTTAGGAGACCCTAATTTTTGCCATTGTTCAATAGCCCAAAGAGCTATGAGTTCACCAAATAATTGAGATATTTCAGGGGAGGTTATGAAATCTCCATGTTCACCGATATTTTTAGTAATCTTGTAATACGAATTGGGAGTATTAGACAATACTTCGCGCATCATATCATCAATTTTGATAAGGCTGTTAGTTTTGATAATATTTCTAATATTAGAGTCTATTGGCATTTGTTCTGCTGTAATAAATCAAAAATATTCCGGCCACTAGCATTGGTATGCTAAGTAGTTGCCCCATAGTAAAACTACCAGCAAAAAAGCCAATTTGTACATCTGGCTCTCTAAAAAATTCTATAATTATTCTAAAAATTGTGTAGAGAATTAAAAATAAACCAGAGAGTAAACCGCGCTTTGATAATCCTCGGTATTTTATTGCTACAACAAACAGAATACAGAATAAAACAAAACCCTCTAGAGCTGCTTCATATAGTTGACTAGGGTGACGAGGCTGATAGTCGCTACCTGGGAAAATAAAAGCCCAAGGCACATCCGTTACCCTGCCATAAAGTTCTGCATTAATGAAATTGGCAAGGCGACCTAAAAAAAGAGCTATTGGAGTTGCTGCTGCTGACAAATCTGTAAGTCCTAAAAAGCTTATATTGTTACGTCGCGCAAATAAAGCTGAAGCAGTAATATAACCGATTGTCCCACCATGGAAAGACATTCCGCCTTGATATGTTTTAAGTATTTCAATAGGATTGGAAAAGTATTTTACGGGATCATAAAAAAGTACATATCCTAAACGGCCTCCAATAATTACACCGATAATTATCCACGTAATAAAATCCTCTATATGCTTTTTGTTAATATCATTATTAGTATCGCGAGAAATTAATTTGAGTATATAAAACCACCCTAGCATAATTCCTACTACATAAGAAAGCGAGTACCAAGAGACAGCAAGTGGGCCTAGGGAAATAATCACTGGATCAATATTAGGAAAATTCAGCATATTTTCTAGCTCTTTTTATTTAAGCTGCTTCCTCAGCCTTTGGATGAATACCTAATTCTAAAAAGACATCAAGCAGAGACTCGGTCAGCTGCACTACCATTTTTTCTGTATGAGCCGGAGTAGGGGTTATACGTAAGCGTTCAGTCCCTTCAGGTACAGTTGGGAAATTGATATGCTGGACAAATATATTATGTTTTTCAATAAGTAGCTGCGATGCTTTGCGTGTTAATTCAGGATCACCAATAATTATAGGAATAATATGACTTTCATTGTTTAAGAAATTGATGCCAGCCTTTTTAAATGAGCTTTTTACCATTCCAACAATTTTTTGATGTTGTTTGCGTTCAGTATCTGATTCTTTAAGGTGGCTTATGCTTGCGCGCGCGGCCGCTGTAATTGCTGGTGGCAGGGATGTAGTAAAAATAAACCCACTAGCAGTTAGTCTAATTGCGTCTATTAGGTCGGCATCAGCGGCTATATATCCACCAATTACTCCATACGCCTTAGCAAGCGTTCCTTGTATAATATCTATTTTATCTGCGAGCCCAAGCATGCTTGCTATACCAGCACCTCTGTCGCCATAAAGGCCTACGCTGTGCACTTCGTCAATATAGGTCATAGCGTTATATTTTTTTGCAAGGGCGCAAATTTTTTCTATAGGGGAAATTAGCCCATCCATAGAATAAGCTGATTCAAAGGCAATAACTTTAGGACGATCAATATCGATTGTTTTTAGTATTTCCTCGAGGTGATCCATATCTAAATGTCGATAAATGCGTTTTTTCACGTTAGAATTACGAATTCCTGCAATCATGGAAGCATGGTTTAATTCATCGGACAAGAAGATAAGATCTGGCATTATTTTTGCCAAAGTTGTTAAAGTTGCATCATTTGAGACATAACCAGAAGTAAAAACAAGTGCAGAATCTTTTTGATGCAAGTCGGCAATTTCGTTTTCTAGGTTAATAATCGCATAGTTATTGCCACCAATATTTCTAGTTCCACCGGAGCCAATACCGTTTTCTGCAATGGCCTCACTTGCTGCCTGCATGACTTTAGGGTGCTGACTCATGCCGAGATAGTCATTTATGCACCACATTGTAATAGCTTGTTTGCTTTCTCCCCAAGAGACCAGGGGGAATTTGCCTGCATGTCTTTGTAAGCCAATAAAATTACGATACCTACCTTCGTCCTTTATTTGTTGAACTTGATTTTTAAATGCAGCGTTATAATCAAACATTGTCTTCTCTATTAATAATCTCGATAACTATACATCAATTCCTACTCGTTGAGAATGAATTAAATTATATATTTGTTATTTTTATTAAAAATGTTATATGAAACACTTAGCAAGTAAAGAAAAAATTATTATCATCTGACATAGAAATATCAAAATTATAATTGTTATGTTTAAACGATTTGATGTCGTTTGGTAAGTCTATAGCGTTTCTTATTATATAGTCCGCTAGCATTCCGCGAGCTCGTTTTGAATTCAAGGCAATATTTTTTTTGATGCCATTTTGTACTTCACGGAAATGAATATTGATTATTGAAGAATTTAGAAGAGCAGGTGAGATTGCTGCGGAATATTCATTTGATGCCAAGTTGATTAAAAAGTTATTTTTATGTGTTTTGAGTTCTAAATTTAGTTGCTTCGTAATATGTTCTTGCCAAAATTTAGCCATTCCTTTGGGTGCTAGAGTTGGTAATCTGCTGACCATCTCTAAACGATAAGCTTTGATTTTATCTAGCGGTGATATTAACCCATATAATGCAGAGGCAATTCTTAAATGTTTCTGGGCAAATTGTAATTCTTTGTCAGTAAAGCTAAAACTATCAATATTTTTATAAACATCGCCTGTATAAGCAAATAGCGCTTGTTTTTCTGGTAGAGTTTGAAAGCTTTGAAATCTCTGATAATTTAATTCTGCTATTTTATCGCTAACCCCCATGATCGTGGCTATTTGATCATGAGATAATGATTGCAGTTTTTGCACTATTAAATTGGTTTTACTATTTTCTGGTAGGTTAGTAAACTCAGTGCAGGGCGCTTTTGAGTGAAAATCCATTGATTTTGCTGGAGAAATTATACTAATCATGCTTTGTTTCAAGGTGGTTAAATTCAGCGCCTACAATAAAAATCATATTGACTATATAGAAAAATATCAGAGTAACAATGATGCTACCAAGAGAGCCATAAATAATGTCTAGCTGATTATAATATACTAAATATTTAGATAATAAGTAGCCGCTAATTGACCATCCTAAGACAGTCAGGAAGGCACCGGGTATTACTTCTAAAAATTTAAGTTTTGCATTAGGGATAGTGTAATAAAGGGCGCAAACACTTAGGAATAATGATAGTGACATTATAGCGTATCTCGCTATCTTCAAAGCAGCTTCGTGACCTTCGATTAGTTCAAGAAATTGTGGAATTTTTTCAAGGCCAATAGGTATTAAGACTAGGACTAGCATAGCTAAAGAAATCACAGAACTAATGATTAAAAATTGGCCGATGCTTAGCAATCTTCTTAAAATATAATTGGGCGGTGATTTTATTTCATAAACTCTATTTAATATAGTTCTCAAGCACTCTACAAACGATGAAGAAGTCCAAATAGTGCCAAAAATAGCTAGCGTTAAAAGACCTTGTGGCGGAGCGCTCATGAGTTCATGTATCCTTGATCTTATAGAGTCAATAGAATGGCTGGGCATGTTTTCTACAGCGAGTTCAATAAATTTCTCACCAAGTTCAGAGGCGCCAAAAAAACTTGTAAAGGCCAAAATAAAGATAAAGAAAGGAAATATAGAAACTAAAATCATAAAAGACATGTAACCGGAATGCTCGATGCCATCGTGCTCAATCATGTTGGTTATAGCTTTATATAAATTGCAGATTAGTCTTTTCATTTATTTTTAGGTTCTTAGAAATTTATTAAGTCCCGTATCATTATAAACTTTATTTTATTATTAGCAAGTATACTGCATATAGAGTACTAGAACTAAAAGATACTTAGGGGCATTAAAAAATAGTTAAATTATATTAAATAATACTTGCGTTAACTTAATACATAACTTATATTGTTTTTAAATGGTATCAAGGCTTGTCAAATACACGAAATTTTGTAACAAATATCAAAAACTAAGGGAGGAATTATTATGGCGCGTAAAAATGATTACATTTTAGAAGTAGATCAGTTTGTTGGTGGAAAAATTTTTTCACTAAGGTTAGCAAAAGGGTTGTCTCGTCAGCAATTATCGAAAGCAATAGGCGTGACGCATCAGCAGTTACAAAAATACGAGAAAGGAGCTAACAGAATTTCTGTGGGTAGATTAGTTTTGATAGCACAAGCTCTGTCAAAAGATGTATCATATTTTTATGAAGGCATGGAAACAGATATGCATGAGCCAGTCATGACTCAACACCAGCGTATGTGTATAGAAGTATCTCGTAACTTTATGAAAATTACTAGTGCAGAACATCAAAATGCGGTTAATACTTTGGTAAAATCTTTGTCAAAAGTTGCATAATAGGTGAACCTCCACGGGGCAAGCCCCATGGTATCAAGTCGGCGAGCCGAGTACAAACTATGTTTGCCATGTGTAACCATGGTTTACTACATCCACGCGGCAAGCCACGTGGTTTTGCGTTTGCTTAATAAAAAATAACATATAAAAAACCGCTGGTTCTTATGAATTGGCGGTTTTTTTATATTGATTTCAATAGATTGGCATTGTTTTTGCTTTATGTTATACTAAGAAGAATAAAAATAATTAATATTAATTGAGAGGAAATTATGGTTGCATCTTTAGCTGACGCAATGGGTAAAGGTATAGGACTTACTAATATTATAGGAGGCTCCTCTGAAAAGTTTGTTGCTAAAGCAACGCAGCAAAAGGAGCTAGCCAGGACTGAGATTACTGATAAAATCGAAGTTCAAGAGAGTAAAAGCTCTGAAATGCAGGCTTTGCAAGGTTTATTGTACAATATAAAACGCACTGCTGATACTTTGATGAATGACGACACAAGCGCTTTTACTCAAAAAAAGGCTTTTGTTAAAACAACTGATTTAGGTAATTTTGCCGATTATATAAAATATACAACATCTGATGATGTTCGTGTTGACTCTACGGCGCATAATGGTGATACAAGAATTAATATAGAACAGATTGCTACTAGATCGGAACAGATTATAGGCGGCGTTGGTGGCGCGGGTTTTCATAAAACTAACGCTCTTGCAATGGATGGAACTATCCGTTTAGGTTTTAATGGTCAAGGAAATATAGATATTGATGTTGCGGCTGATCAGACTCTAGATCAAGTTTTAGTTAACATTAATTATGCACTAGTTAATGATGGTAATGCTGCAGCCAATGCTGATGGAAACACTCTTGAAGCATTTTTGGTTTCGGGCGATAATGATACTGCGTTTATCGAAATTCGCTCTAAGAAAACCGGAGGGAATAGCGATATAACATTTTCTTGGGAAAACTCTCAATTAAATTTGATGACTTCGGTAAATAACGTAAATGGAGTTGGAGCAATAGTTAACATTAATGGTGTGACGCGTCATCAAAATTCTAACGAATTTATAAATGTAGTACCTGGAGTTTCTTTTACAGCCTTGAAGGTTAATAGCGCGCCTAATCAGTATAACACTATTGAAGTTCAAGAAGATAACACAAAAGCTCAAAAAATGATTGTTGAATTTTGCAATGTGTTAAATGAATTATCCTACTTTATTGCAAAGAACAGTAAATCCTCTCGTTCACATTTGGAAGACAAGTATAGAGACCCCTATGCTCCGTTGGAGTCTTACAATTCATCAGAATCACCTTTGAGAGGTAGCGCGGTTCTTGAAGAGGCAAAATTATTATGGTCTAAATTTACCAGTAAACAGTCCTATAAAACCGGTGAAATCACCTCTATTTACGATGTAGGAATGGGACTAAAGTCAGAAACAAGAGAAGACGGAGTTACTTTTGATAGTTTGGTTTTTGAAGATGAGGCCAAATTTAAAAAGATGTTTGCCGAAAATTTTGAAGGTGTACGTGCGTTATTTGTTACTAGTGGAAAAGTAACTCCACAAGGAGGCAACGTAGGGGAAATGAAATATATCCCATCGGAGTTGAGCAAGCCTATAGTTTCAAGCGTAGTAAGTGGTGATCTTGCTGTAGCTGTTACATATACTAATGGCGGTGAAGTTAATGCTAATAATTTTACAATTACTTTAGCAAATGGAGTTCAAGTACAAGCAACTAATTCTACATATTATGGCAATGAGGAAAAACCTTACTATATTATATCGTTTAAAGGTACGCAATTGGAAGGAATGGATTTTGCAGTTTATCCTAGGGGCGCGAATGCTGAGACCGATAATTTTACTGTAAATTACAATGCTGGTATTGCTAATATTATTAGGTCAGATGCTAACCATATGTTTGGTGAGGGTGGTTTTTCTGGCTCTACTATTGATGCCGTTAAAGAAGTGAGTTCTCAGAAAACACGCTTAGAAGAAGAGCTAACGAGAGTTACTAAAGAGCTTGATGAAATGACACAAAAATTAGAAAGTCAGTTCGAAAAAATTGCCATGATGGATGTTATGGCAGCTATTCAAATAGCAATGGTTGAAAAAATGTTTGAAACTAGCTAAAGATTATAGGGTTAGGTTTGTTGTAAAATAATTGTAATTATATAGGTTGTTATGAAAGCATTTGAAAAATATAGAAGCACTGCGGTTGCTACTAGCGATACTTCGCGTCAATTAATCTTTATCTTTGATGAGATTATGAAGTTATTACATTCTGCTCAGAAGGCAATGGGTGAACGTGATCATGAAACCAAATTTAAAGCTTTGTCTAGAGTAATTGAAGTTTTTTATATTTTGAAGTCTGGAGTGGATTTGAAAACTGATGATGAAAGCAATAAGGCCCTTGATACTTTTTATGGCGCAACTATAGTAAATCTTGAGCGGATAAATACTACGGGAGAAGAGCCTGAGGAGTTACTATCAATGATAGAGGCTATCGCAGAAGTGCGTAGTGCGTTGGTTGCTAGTGTAAAAGAAAAACAAGAAGAAAACGTGTAATTATTTTCCCCTCTATAGGCATAATTCTATTTATGTTTATAGGGGGAGATGGGTATAATTTTCTGGCTTTTTTGCCTTGTAATTGGGGTATAATTACTGTACAACCCTTTAAATCTAAATACTTTCTTTGAAAGAGCAGCTTATGTTAAATAATACATAACATCTTCCTTTAGCTACATTCGTCATATTGTTTATCCTTCAATAAAGCCATGCCGCATAGATGACCATTTCTGTTAATTGGTAACAATCTGTAAAGATAATAAAAATAGGATGTAGTTTTGCTTAGTGCCCAGTTGAGCCAAAACCCTGTTTGCCACGTGTAGTATCATCTAGTGAATTTACTTCTTCTAGAGTAACATGTTCGTATTGGGCTATTACCATTTGAGCTATACGCATTCCTTGGGTGACGGTAAAATCTTCTTTGCCATGATTAATTAGTATAGCCTTAATTTCCCCGCGGTAATCAGCGTCTATTGTGCCAGGCGTGTTTAATACAGTAATTCCGTGTTTTGCTGCGAGTC
The DNA here is from genome assembly GCA_905479885.1 of uncultured Rickettsiaceae bacterium. GTDB lineage: Bacteria > Pseudomonadota > Alphaproteobacteria > Rickettsiales > Rickettsiaceae > Megaera_A. The sequence continues at coordinate 18,903 of CAJQOE010000044.1, forward strand.
CAGAGCGTGGTCTGATTTGAGCTTCCATACCAGCATGGAGGGCTATAGCAATGCCAGTTGGTATAATGGCTATTTCACCAGTTTTTATGATCACCGGAGCGTCGATAGCAGCAGATAGATCCATCCCAGCACTTTGCGCGGTTGCGTAATGTGGTAAAGGTAGGTCGGCCGCATTATTTAGCTTTTTGATTGAGATGCTTTTCATAAATGATTTATTTGTAATTTATAAGACCATGGCGGGAGTGACGGGACTCGAACCCGCGACCCTCTGCGTGACAGGCAGATACTCTAACCATCTGAGCTACACCCCCTTTGTTAGGTCTTTTTAGTAAAGCAAGGGTAATATATATCAGTTTCTTTTTGCCTGCAAGCATAAATTACAGAGTTTGCAAATTTGTTTTAAAAAGCATGCTATAAGGGTAGTTTGTGTATTTTTATTAACATTAAGAGTAAATGGCATAGTTGTTGCTTGATTACAAGTGAGGCTTTGTGACATCAAGTTTTGTCATTAAGTCATTATGATCAAATATCTTTGATTGCTTGGGTAATTATTTTTTGTTATTACTTAAGCATAGGTTTCGAAGTTAATTGAGTGTTTAATGATTATTATATTCCAAAGTTGTTCATAGTGAATATTTTGGAAATAAAACTAAAGCGGAGATAAAAATAATGGCTTTAACATTAGGAAATAATTTGACAGGGTTAGTATCTAGAGAAGTAGATGCGGCTGGTAGAAGAGCTAGTGGCCTAGGCGATAGCATGACAACTGGAATTAATAAATTTGTACCAGTAGTAGATGCATTTTTAGGTAATTCTTTAAGAGATAACGAAATCATCCTTGGCGCAGTTTCAAAAAACACTTCTTATAGTGTAAACATGCTAACTATTGCTAATGAATATATGTCTTCTATAGCAACAGCCTTACAAGGTGGATTGACAGCAGTGAGTAGTGCAGGTCAAGTATCTTCAGATAAAATTCCAACTTTACAGAAATCTTTAAATGATAAAGTAGAGCAAGTTAATCTTTTAATCAAAACAGCAGATTTTGATAATAAAGCATTATTTGCAGGTGATGTATTAGGTCTTGGTGTACAGGTCGGTCTTAATACACAAGATACACTACCTATAAATATACAAGATATTAGTAATTCAAAGATTTTTAGAACTTCTGTATCTTCAGCAATAAATGAATGGTTAACTAAAGATGCTACAAGAAGTGCGCTATATACTGGTGATGCAAATGCTGCAGCATTTGATAATGCTGTAAAATACAATAACAACCTATTATATGCAGGCGTTACTGATACTTCTGCTAATTCTATGACGGATGCGCAGTTTGCAACTGCTTTAAGTACGGTAATTACTGCCAATCCTGCATTAGGTGTGTTTTTAGATTCAGCATTACCATTGTCAAAAGCTGCTCTTACTGCAGCAAATGCTGGTGTAACATTTGCAAATGAGATGTAGCACAATTAACTGCTTTGGTAGCAAGACCAACAGTTGTAGCTACTGATGCAAGGTTGGCATTGGTAGGTGCGGCTGTTGTTGATCAGGCTGGTATCCAAGCGACAGCTGATCTTGCGCGTGATAATATTATAGCTGCGTTTGCAGGAGATGCTAATCTAGCTGCTATCAGAGCAGCAGTAAATACTGCTGCTGCAAACGGTGCTGTAGCTCATGCAAGTCATGATGCAGCACGTAATGCAGTTCGTATTGCTGCAATAAATGCTGATGCAGCTCTACAGCTAACACAGGCAACGCATACTATGAATGCTGCTACTTTAAATGCTGCCGCCGCCTTCACTATTGCTGATGCACAAGCTGTAACTCCAGCAAATGCCGCTATTGCTATTCAGGCTCTTGTTGATGGTCCAAACCCTCTTAAGATACCACAAGCAGCTGCAGATGCGGCTCTTGCTGCTTCAGTTGTCGTTGCTCCACCCGCTACAGTTCTTGATGTGCGTACTGCGGCATTAAACTTCGGTAATGGTAATAGAAACGAACTTGTAAACATCCTAGGTGATGGTGCGCCAACAAAAATTGATACTGTTGAAGGCCGTGCTATTGCTAACGACGTAATAATAAATGCTCTTTCACATGTTCGTAAGGAACAATCTAATATTGCTAACCAAAAAAGTAATATCGTTGAATCTACAGATGCGCTTAGAGCTACAACAAATGTAACTCAGCAAGCAGCTGATTCATATTTGAAAGCTGACTATGTGTTAACAGCACAAGAATATTCAGAAACTCTTAGAACTATGATTGCAGCGATTACTGCTCTGCAAGCAGCTAATAAGATTCCTGAAGCGGCTCAAAGACTACTTGATGCTCTTACTAGATAAGTTTTTCTATCTAGTATCATTAGCTTAGTTAATGATCTATCTTTATAAAAAGGTTGGGATGCTAAAAGCATCTCAGCCTTTTTTTATTACTATAGTCACTGTGAATGTAGCATGGTATTTCATGACATAAATCGCCCGCATAACAGAACAGCCGCTTAGTTTTAATATGTTTAATTTAAAACAAATACCTGAAGGAGTGAATTAGCCGGTCCTTGCAACTCAAAGTTTATTACTAGACAATCGAGTAGAGCAAAGGGTAATGAGTCAGGGCAATTAATGACATAAAGTTTTACATTAGCTGATAATATTTGTTATGTGTTTTGATGAATTTTGTTCTATAGATTAGGAATGATAATTGTTTATCATATCATTGATATATGAATACGCCTTGGTATGTAACCATTATTCTATAAAACCTGTCTATTCAGTTTTCCTTAAAATGCAGAGCCTCTATAGCTGCTAAAATTACATGGTTTATATCAATTATTCCACTAAGTTTGATTTTATTTCCAACAGTTCAATCTAAGTTGTTAGTACTGTTATATAATAAAAAATTATATAATTAGGTTATTACACACCCAGTACAGCAAATAGTATCCACAAAACTATCCTCATTATCGTTATCTAAAGCGCCAGCTGTCGTGATATTTGTGTCTTCTATGTTGTTGTGCTCAGGCCTATTATGTAATAGAAATTTAATGAATGAAACCAATGGCTTGCCTTCTTTAGCTGATGTCGAAGGAGGTGCTATTCTGTTCCAATCTTCAG
>CAJQOE010000045.1 GCA_905479885.1 uncultured Rickettsiaceae bacterium
ATTTTAAATTTATCTTTTGGAAATTGCTTTTGATATTGCTTTAGCATAATAAGAGTAGCATCCGTGGAGCCATCATCAGATACCCATACGACAAGGTTTTTATGATTTTGATTTAACAATGAGTCTAACTGTTCGATCAAAAATTTTTCCCCGTTATACGTGCACATTAGTACAGCAATCAGTGGCTCTGTAGTTGAATTAATCATAGGTTTACGCTAACAAATACTTAATTATATAGCATTATTGTATGTAAATAGCAATATCATAAGTTTATACAGGAATTATAAAGACGGGAACTTAGTGAAATTAGCGCGGTAGATTCAGATTCATAACATAATTTGATTATTAAGAACGGCCTAGCAGTAATTGAAGCTCTAACTCACATAGTTTTTAATAGTGCTGAGTAATTATTGCAATGGAGCCGAAGATATAACCTTCGTTATTGAGTAGAAAATAACGAAGGTTATAAAGATATATCCTTAATTTTTTAAATGAATTTCTTGCATTTCATCTAGGAAATTCCATAGTAGTTGTGCGCCTTTCACCGCGCCTTCTAGGGCTATTTGTTGCTCTTCTGAGTTCATTTTTTCCAAGAGGTTAGCGCATTCTTCTGTGTGCCATTCATCTGCTTCCATGTGTACTGTGAAGAACTTTAAAGTTTGTTCGTCTTGTATTTTATAGAATTTTTGTAAGCCATCAATCTTGGATTTTGCTACTTCTGGCGTTTGTCTTTCATAAGCATATAAAGCTCCAAGACCGCTAGCATAGCTGCTTCTGGTAATATCAAAATATTCTTTTACTAATTTCTTTGTAGAGTCTAGTTCATGAGTTAAAAAATCCTCTCTAGAACATCCTAATCCTTCTGCAAATTGCATCCATAATTCTGGGTGGTTTTCTGCGCCTTGTTCTTCATCTATTAAATTTTCAAGCAATATTTGTCTATCTTCTATCTTTTCACATAAAGAATGGATGCTGCTTATATATCTAGGAAATGCAGCTACGTGTCCATAATATTCTTTGGCATAAATTTGCAAAGTATCGATTGAAAGCTCCCCTTTGTTCCAAGCCTGGTAAAATGGATGTTTTAACAAATGATATTGATCAAGTTGTTTGTGTAATGTATCTAGGTAATTCATGTATATCCTCGTTTAATTTGGTTGATATTGGTAAATAGTATAATTTTTATTTGTAGTTATTATTGCAGTATTCCATTGTTGTATTAAAGATATTGGAAAATATGTATCCCCGTAATATTCTTTATGAATAATGGTTAAAAGGAATTTATTCAGCAGATTATTTTTTAAAAATAATTCTGCAATTTCTGCTCCTCCTATCATATATAATTTTTTTTCATTTGTCAGTTGTAGCTTGGTAAATTGTTCAAGAGAATGTACAAAGGTGACATTGGTTTTGATGGGTTTATTCGGCAATGAGGAATTACGTGTAAATACTATGCTTTCACGGTTTTGCAGTAAGCTTAGCGTTGACATTGCTTCAAAAGTTTTTCTACCCATAATTATAATTTGGTTACGGGTTTTTTCCTGGAAATGTTTTAATTCATCAGGATATCGCCATGGAATTTTTCTTTTAGAACCAATCACCCCTTTTTCTGTACATGCCATTAGGCCGGTAATATTCATATAGAAGATACCTTGTTTGCTACAAGCAATCTGTGGTGATCACGTATATTATGTATTCTAATAAAGTCGGCACCTGAATGTACTAAATTATTTGATATAGCAAGTGTTTCAAGGTCACGCTCATGCGCTTGACCATCATAAAATCCACCTATAAACGATTTACGAGAGTGACCTATTAACAGCTTACATCCACTTGCCTTTAGAGTGGCTACTTCTCTGATTAGTTCTAGGTTTTGGTAAATAGATTTGCCAAAACCTATACCTGGATCGATTATTACATCATTAGCCTTAAATCCACAGTTTAACATTTGTTCTAATATTTTTTCACTCCATATGCCTATAGAACTAGTGGCGCTTAGAGAGTGTGGTAGTACATTATCTTTGCTTGGTGGTATTGAAAGTGAGTGCATAGTTAGTATTTTAATACCAGCTGCGGCTATATCTTTTAGAATATCATTATCTAGATTGCCAGTAACATCATTAATCCAATCAATTTTATAGTTTTTAATAAGTTTCCTGATTAGTTGAGGATGATAGCTATCAATGCTGATTTGAGCATTTATGCCTTTTATGCCGTCTAATACTGGTGATAAACGCTCATACTCTTTCTCCGGGCCAATAATTTTTATACCGCCTGGGCGCGTAGATTGAGCGCCAAGATCGATTATTTCTGCGCCGTCATCTACCATTTTATAGGCATTTTTTATAGCAGTTGTGGGAGCAAAGTTTTTGCCTCCGTCAGAAAAAGAATCTTCTGTTATATTAAGTATACCAAGAACTTCTGGGCCTAAGGTAAATGATCTAGAGAATAATCCAGAGCAATCAATATTACTATGCGCATATTCGTCTGCGCTAATAAATCTATCATGAATCTTTAGCTTGGCTAAATATTGTTTTGGCATTAAAGCTAGTAGATGTATCAAAAAATCTCTATTAAGTAATTCGGGATGAGGAATTTGTAGTCCAGTTTGATTAATAACTTGCTCGTCATAGATTAAAATATCTAGATCAATTAACCTTGGTGCCCACTTTGCAGCAGTAATATCTCTGCCCAGTTTTTGCTCTATATTTTTTAATTTTTTGAGCAAGTCAGATGGAGATAGTTTGGATTCACCTGCAATTATCATATTTAGATAGGGCGTATCCCATTCTTTTGGAGAATTACTTTTTAGTAGAGCCTTGGTTTCAATAATTATAGATTCATAACTATTGCTCAAGACATCGTTTTTTAATAGCGTGATCGCTTGTCTTAGGTTAGAAAGCCTGTTACCTAAATTTGACCCAAGACTTATATAAATCATTTAAGCCTCCGTAATTTAGCTGCTATAAGTGAAAGACACGCCGCCATGAATATCAGTGACGGGTGGTGATAACTTAATAACAGTAACAGACAACTCTGTGTCATTAAACTTTTGCTGCTTTAGGCTTGCTGCTAAAATAGCATGTATGTCTGCCGCTAGATGCTCAATTAAGTTATAGCGTTTATTTTCAATAGTTGTTTTAATTAGTTTGGTAGCTTCTGCATAACAAAAAGCATCTTTTAAATTATCGCTTATAGTTCCTTGCGGAGCAGCAGAAAATACAATGTTAATATCAAAGGAAACGCATTGAGCATGATGTTTTTCTTGTTCCGAGCAGCCCAAATGCACCCAGAGTCTTAAATCAGAAATGATAAGATTGCTTGAATTATTGTTGAAAGTATACCTCACTAGGATCTAGCATTATCAAATAATCTATAGGATAAAACATAATAATTATATGTCAACAAAACTAGGTTGAAATTTGGTTTATATAGAAAACTTGACTCAAAATTAGCTTACTATTACAATCCGGAGATAATTTTATATTATCATGAGTTATCTAATATGCAAAAATCATCAAATTATATTCAATCTATTCTTGGTTATAAAGCATTACGTGTCTCCTTGGGCATTTTGCTTGTATTCCTTTCGGCACAAGCTCAAATACCTTTGCAACCAGTGCCGATAACTTTATATAGTGTTGGCGTATTGCTCCTTGCTCTGTGCTACGAGAAGAAAGAAGCAATGCAATCAATTATTGGTTTTGTAGTTTTAGGAGCTCTAGGTGCTCCAGTGTTTGCAGGATTTCGTGCTGGTTTGCCAGTTTTAATGGGCACTACAGGCGGTTATATTTTTGGTATGATTCTATGTGTATATGTAGTGGCCACATTGCGTGAAAAATTTGGCGAAGATAGCTGGTTAAAATTGGTAATATATAGCGCTTTTGGTTCTGCTTGCATATTCATAGTAGGCCTACCACAACTTGCTCTTTTTGTTGGAGTTGATAAAGCGTTGGAATTTGGGTTATACCCATTTATTATTCCAGGTATTGTCAAAGCGTTGTTTACTGGTGCGTCAGTAAAGTTGCTGAAAAATGTATACCATGGAAGACGTAATTAAATTCAGGCCACATCATTTTATGTGTACCCTAGGCTTTCGTGGCAAAGGGTACTCAGCTGATTTTGTTAGAAATTATAGAAAACTTGTGCAAACTATTGCTAGAGATGAAGATATTCTTATAGAAGTAGTGCAATATACGGATGATGTGTGTTTTGCGTGCCCCAATAAAATTGACTACATTGCTTGTAAAACTCAAAGTAAAATTTCAAAATTAGATGCTGCTCATAGCGCAGTATTGCAACTCATACCCGGAGAAGTTATGAGCTGGAAACAAGCAAAAGATCGCATAAAAAAACACATGAATGTAGAAAAATTTTTGCTAAGTTGCTAAGGCTGCTCTTGGCAAAAATATGGAGTTTGCCAAGAATCTTTGGAACATCTTTTATATTCTGAATAATTATTTGTTACATAATCGTTTAAGCTGGTGGTTATTTATATTGAATACCCCATAAAACTAATGCTAATATAATTTATAGGTGTTAATCAGGTGTGCAAATATTAATGTGTTGCCATAATAGTTGCGTATCATAGAGGAGGGTGTATGCAACTTCACGATACTATAATATTATTGGTAGACCATGATTATGGTCATGCAGATTTAGTAAAAAGCAGCTTTAGAAGCAAAGGTATTACAAATCAAGTAAAGCATTTTTCTAGCACGCTTGCCGTCTTGAAGTATTTGTTTAGTGGCGAGATTAATCATAACCAAATACAATATATTATGTTGCTTGATATTAATATGCCAGGCCTAGATAGTAGGCGCATTTTAGACAAGTTGAAGGAACATGATCATACCAATAAAATCCCGACTGTAATGCTTACAGGCTCAGATGATTTGGCTAATATTAACAAACATTGTGAGTTGGGTTTTAGTTCATGTCTTTCGAAGCCATTGCGCTATCAGGAGTTTGAGAAGATACTCGGTAATATAGGAGTGCTTATTGCTAATGTACAAAATTCTTGTATGAAGAAATTAGTTTTAGGTTGAAGGTCAGATGCATGAAATTTATTGACAATAAAACTGAACTTGCGAAGTACGCAGAATTATATTCTTCGTCGGGTTATAATGAGACTCCTAAATATCTAGTGTTTAGAGATTTGCCTAACTTGTTTAAAAAATATAACGTTACTAAGCATGCACTAGATTTCGGTTGTGGAGCTGGCGAGTCTACTTTATTCCTAAAATCACAAGGGTTTGAGGTATGTGGAGTAGATATTAACGAGGAAATGCTAGTTCATGCGCGAAAATCTGATCCAGCTGGCGAATATGTGAGCATATGTAATGATAAAATACCATACCAGGATAACGCATACGAGCTAGTTTTTGCTAGCTTTGTTTTGCTAGAAATGAGTTCTCTTGAGCAGATACAAAAGTCCTTACATGAGATTGCTCGTGTTTTAAAACCAGGTGGTATGTTTTTAGCAATTTTGGATAATGAAAATTTATATAGTGTCTGAACGAAAAGGACGCTTTTTGAAAAAACTTTAAAAAATTAACGGCTACCAGACATTATTTTTTATATAAAACTGAAAAAAATTAGCTCTGCTATAAGATCAATGAATAAATTCTAACAATACAGTTAAATTCTTGTATTTTAAGCGACAGAAATGGTTGTCGTGATGACTTAATAACGAGGATTTTT
>CAJQOE010000046.1 GCA_905479885.1 uncultured Rickettsiaceae bacterium
TATTCTTTAGCTGGAAGTTCAATTTTAATTAAACTCAGAGGTGACAATTATGACATTTAACTTACCAAACCTAAGTTCTGTTTTGCATCAAACAACTAAAGATAGAAAAAAGAGTAGTCCTATTCTAGATGATTTATTCTATGATTTAGAGCGTTATTTTTCTTCTCCTAATAAAGAGCCAAGATTTTATTCTCAAATAAATGTTTCTGAAAGCAACTCAAAATACCATATATGTCTTTATCTACCAAAGGTTAATAAAAAAGATATAGATGTTCAGATTGATAATAACATTATAACTATTAGAGGTAAAAAGCAATTTGATAAAGAGCATAATTATAATCACTGTCATATTTATGAAAGTTATTATGAGGATTTTCGAAGAGCAATCAATTTCCCTGTTGATTCAGATATAGATACAGTAGAAACATCTTTTAAAGATGGAGTATTGCAAATTATGGTTTCTAAAAGTGCTAATTCTCATGTTAAATCTATTGAAATTAAGGAATAATATTATGCAAAATATCAAACGGTGACGCATTAATAATAAGATTCTGTCGCATCTATTATCATTAATTAACTTTGACAATAGATGTGACAGAATCGCTTAGATCAAACAAAATATTACTACAAATAGCTGGCATTTAAATAAATATTTTTGAGTTCTAGTAGGTTCAACCCTAATCTCTGATTAGTATAAGTTGAAGCTATAATAATAAACTGATACTATCACCTTATTATTAGTAGCTATCGTGACTACAATAAATTAAAGAATAAATATGAAAGACAAAATATATAGCATTATATGCAATACAGGCTGACATTAGACTAATGGCAAATAAATGATGCACTGCCAGGATCAAAAAAACTGCTACTATTTTTTCATTTAAAAACCTGATTTACAGGCAATATACAAGAGTGTTATATGACAAATAAAATTCAAGCATGTACTAAATGTGGTATGACAAATATTTATTCCGACGGATGTTTTTTTATCTGCGCTGATTGTGGCGATGAACAACCCCTTGTCAAAATAGAAGATCCGGAAAATAATGAAGCAATTATCAAAGATGCTAACGGCAATGTCCTTGCTAGTGGTGATAATGTCGTTTTAATTAAAGACCTAAAGGTCAAGGGTTCATCCATAAATCTTAAAGGCGGTACAAAAATAAAAAATATACGATTAGTTGACGGCGATCATGAGGTAGAATGCAAAACAAATGCTGGGCAATTCATGTTAAAAGCCTGTTTTTTAAAAAAAGCATAATTGGTTTTGTTGGTGATGTACACTATGCACGTAGAGGCAAAATGTATATTTTTACTAACCTCTGCCCAATAGACTTTTAAAATCTAAAGAAATTTAGGTATAAAAATTTATGGTTTGAAAGCGAATTGAACTTGAACTGTAGTAATTGAGATTTAATCTTACAATTTTAAACTAAAAAAGTAAGCATCGCTAAAATGCTTACTTTTTTACAAATATAATATGGATACACTAAAAATTCATCCTAACTTTTAAAGTGCCTTGATGTCCTATATATTTTTCTGCTAAACGAGCATCATATTCAATACCATATTCCATACGATCATTGTTTCTAGCACTAATTGCTACTCCTAGATTACCAATAGTTCTTGAAACTCTAGAGGTCCTTGGTATTAGAGTTGGGCCGTCAACACCAACTTGTCTAATATCAACATTTAGTTTTTTACCATTTAAATCATGGCGAATATTTCCTTGCATCTCAGGAATAATTAGCCAATCTTTATACTCATATGAAGTACTTAATCTAGCACCTATAATAGCTTCAACACGGTTTACTGCTTTTCTTGTAACCAATAAATTTTGATTCACTGTTCCAGTTTCCTGGTATTTAATTTGATTCATACGGTTATATTCAAAACCAGCTGTTGGAGTGAATAACATATTACTTCCAATTTTATAATTATAACCTAATAACAATTCACTACCCCATCCATCAGACGTATAATTTGCACGTGCCGTTGCCATACCGCCAAATTGACGTCCAAGTTCTGAGTTTTTAATCTTACTACGAGCAAATGCTGCCACACCCTGGACAAACCATTTATCACTTAGCTGATATGTACCATATAATGAACCAACATAAGTGTCTGCTTTACTTCTATCACCTATATTAAGGTCTTTATGCTTAACATCCATTCGAATTGCACTAAAGGCAACACCAATTGTAGTATCGTCATTAAGCAATGTATCTGCGCCAATTACCCCACCATAATATTGGGCTTTATAACCAGGAGTCAGGCGTCTAACCTTTTGTGTAACTTCACCATAAAAAGGGCTTACCCAGACACCATGAGCTAGCTCTGCTTCACCGGCTGAAAGGCCCGAAGCATCTGACTGAACTAGTTGCAATGGAGAAGCTGAAAAACTATTAGCTCTGTCTGAAATAGACTGAGTTGCATTTTCATATATTCTACCTACTGGAGTTGTTGCTAACGCAAGCGCATCTGTATTGGCTAGTCTGTCTAGTGTTTCTATTGCAGCACTTCCACCTTCAGAAGCTGCAATATTTGTAAGCTCCGTAACCAATGCTGGACTAACTAAAGGTAAATTAGGATTATTATCAACTATTTCTGCTAAAACTTCTTCAGGATTATCTACTAAAGTACGTGTTAAGATTCCATCGGCATGACTCCAGATGACAAAAGGATTTACCGGTGAGTTTAAAGTTACATTACCATTATCAGCCAAGGTAAAGCTTCCTGTCTCGTCGACTTCTACAAATAAATCATAATTCTCAGGAACATTAATTATTGGCAAAGTAATACCAGCATTTTCTGTTAAATTGATAATAACACCATTCGTGTTATTAACCATATTAAAATTACCTGATTGTTGTTCTATATGTCCAATACCTTGAGCTTGACTTACAAATAAGGTGTTAAACGTTATATTACCAGCATCATTCACTACACTACCAACTTGCGTTACTGTATTGCCATTTAAATTAAGAATAGTATTATTTAAATGTTCTGTTGCATTATTCACGCTGACTAACGTAATATTATTTTGTATATCAGCTTTGACTGAACCGAAACGTATTTCACCACTATATATATTAGCGCGCAAAATACTGGTTTTAGTAGCATCACCACCTTCAAATGTTACTGTATTTAGCGGAAGATTAGCTTCTCCTATAGGTTTATTGGCGGTGGCCCCTGGTTTAAATATTAAATTACCGGTATTTGCACTATCTGTAGTAACTGCTGCGTCTAAAACAGAACCATCGGTAAAAGTGGCTTGAGCAGGGTTATTAACATCCTCAAATGTCATTGTTGTTGCAGTAACAGTTCCACTAAAGGTAGGGCTGGCATCGACGTTAAGTACTATATTTTCATCAACCTGTACGTCACTTAAAAATAATACCTTTGATGCATTGCTGATATTAATCAATCTTGAATTAAATGTGCTCTCAAATGTAACGTCTGTAGATCCAATAAAAGTCTTATCAGCGGTCACTGGCCCCTTAAACATTATTGATTTAACGTGATTTATATTAAGTCCCCTCGATATATCTAGTTTACCATGAAAGACAGGAATGGCATTACCTTCAATGTTAACAGTTTTATTCACTTTAACATCTAGATAAAATTCTGGTTTAGCATCATTATAAACAGTTAAATTATCAGTGGTTAGCTTATTTTTAAATATCGGTGCTGATTGTCCATAAATATTTACTTGTCCCTCTAAACTATTATCAACAACTTGTACCGTACCCAAAAAAGTCGGTGTAGCTGTATCATATATATTTAAAAGTGTATCTTCAGCATTATTTACCACTACGTTTTCTTCAAATGTAGTGGTAGAAGAACCATTAATATCTAAAAGACGATTACAAACAACTAAAGCAGTTACTGTACTATTATCATTATTATAGCTACAATTTGGCATTTGAACTACTACTGCCGCTTCAGCCTGCGGTGTATAAGCTACAAACATTACGCTTGTTACAAGCAATGATGTTGCCAATGATTGTGTAATTTTATTTTTTTTATTCATAAGCTTTGTATATCTATATTAATTTTATTAATACACAAGGTTAGCACTGATTCAAATTACAAAACATTTTAAATAACCATAATAATACGACCAAATTTAATGCAGTGTTATATAAGTTACAACTAACTCATAGGGTTATTGCATATTATGCTAGAAAATAATATGCTACTAGTATCAACCTATGAAGTACAAATATCATGCTAGATTTAGATCCAGTATTACTCGCGCGTATACAGTTTGCTTTTACTATTAGTTTTCACATAGTGTTCCCTTCTTTTACAATTGGGCTTGCAAGTTGGCTGGCCGTAGTAGAATGGCGTTGGCTTAGAACTGGTAATCGGGTATATAAAGAAATATATCGTATGTGGATCAAAATTTTTGCTATCTGCTTTGGACTTGGAGTAGTGTCCGGCATTGTTATGGCTTATCAATTTGGTACGAACTGGTCTGTATTTTCAGATAAAGTAGGAAACGTCATTGGGCCACTGCTTGGTTACGAAGTGCTAACTGCATTCTTTTTAGAGGCTTCCTTTTTAGGGATTATGCTTTTTGGCTGGGGACGGGTTAGTAAGAATATGCATTTTGTCTCTACATGCATAGTAGCTGTTGGAACGTTGATTTCTACCTTTTGGATTATCTCTGCAAATAGCTGGATGCAAACCCCACAAGGGTTTGAAATTGGCTCAGATGGCCTACTCTACCCAACAAGCTGGATAGAAATTATTTTCAACCCTTCATTTCCCTATCGACTTGCTCACATGGTCACGGCCGCATACTTAACTACTGCATTTGTCGTAGGTGGAATTGGTGCATATTATTTATTCCGCAAAGTACATATACCATATGCACGGGTGATGCTTGGTATGGCAATGCTTATGGCGGTTTTTATTGCTCCATTACAGCTATTTATCGGCGATGCACATGGGTTAAACACTCTAGAACATCAGCCACGCAAAATAGCGGCGATGGAAGCAATTTGGGACAATGAAACAGGAGCTGGTTTGCGTTTATTTGCAATTCCTGATCAAAAAAATCAAACCAATCATTACGAAGTTCTTATTCCAAAACTCGCTAGCCTGATCCTAACGCATGATGCAAATGGAACTATACAGGGCTTAAGTAATTGGGCGCCAGAAGACCAGCCACCCGTGACAATTATTTTCTGGTCGTTTAGAGTTATGGTAGCTATAGGGTTAGCAATGATCCTTACCGGGGTATTCGCTGTGATTTTATATTTTCGCAAACGACTGTTTGACACTAGGTGGTTTCAATATTGGTGCATGCTAATGACCCCTAGTGGTTTTATTGCCATTTTAGCCGGTTGGTTTGTAACAGAAGTGGGGCGTCAACCCTATGTCACTTATGGAGTAATCCGTACATCTGACGGCGTCTCACCAGTGATTAGCGAACAAATTGCACTTACCCTACTAGCCTTTATCATCACTTATATATTTATCTTTGGAGCTGGAAGTTACTATATATTGAAGCTAATTGGCCAAGGGCCTAAGCCACATAAAATAAAAAAAGAGGTTTAAAATGTTAGATTTTTCTGCATGGGTAGATTTACCTTTAGTTTGGGGCGGGATAATTGCTATTGCAGTTTTGCTTTACGTTATTCTTGATGGATTTGATTTGGGTTGTGGAATCCTCTTCCCTTTTGCACCATCTGACGATTGTCGCAGCAGAATGATGAATTCCATTGCGCCTTTTTGGGATGGTAATGAAACTTGGTTAGTACTGGGTGGTGGCGGACTACTTGCAGCTTTTCCTGTAGCCTACGGGGTTATAATGTCTGCATTATATTTGCCTGTTATTATTATGCTGCTTGCTCTGATATTCCGCGGGGTGGCTTTCGAGTTTCGTTTTAAAGCCCACGGCAAACAACGCAAAATATGGGACATATCATTTCATATTGGATCAATACTAGCAGCTTTCATGCAAGGAGTGATTTTAGGAAACTTTGTACAAGGAATAGAAGTTGAAAATCGTAGCTTTGCTGGTGGCCCGCTTGATTGGGCCAATGGTTTTAGCATTATCACAGGCTTATCTATGATTTTTGGTTATGCCCTACTTGGAGCTACATGGCTAATTATGAAAACCGAAGATATCACGCAAGCATGGGCTAGGTCTGTAGCTTCTTATGTTCTTGGATATGTTTTGTTATCAATGGTTATTATAAGCATATCTACGCCATTTGTTGATCAGGGTGTTACCGATTTATGGTTTAGTTTTCCCACTTTCTTTTATTTATTACCTATTCCTCTTACAACAGGAGCCGCCTTCATATTACTATGGAAGGATTTGCACTCGTCCCACGAATCAAGACCATTTTTTATTTCAATAGCTTTGTTCCTGCTTGGTTATTTAGGTTTAGGTATAAGCTTGTATCCTTGGATAGTGCCATTTAAATTTACTATTTGGCAAGCTGCCTCTGCACCGACCTCACAATCTTTATTATTAATTGGTATAATAATTTTCTTGCCGATTATTTTTGCTTATACTGTGTATAATTATTATGTATTCCGAGGTAAGAGTAGCCATGAAAGCATGTACTAAGAAACAAAAACAATGGTTGTGGTTTATCACTTTGTGGCTAGGGGGGCTTGGTAGCGTTATGCTATTATCAACTATTATCAAACTAGCGATGAGAATTTACTAAGAGTAATAAAAGAAAGACCCTCTTCTGGTGAAGCAAGGCCTTTCTTTTTAAACAAAAAATAAGTTTATTGAGAATCAACCCAAGAAATATTACCGTCTTTACGGTGATATACTACGTTCACTCTACCAGTTTTTGCATTCTTGAACATCAACGCAGGAAGATTTTGTAAATCCATTTTCATAACTGCCTCACCTACAGTAAGTTGTAATACTTGGGTAGGTGCTTCCGCTATGATTGCTGGATTATCGACATCAACTTCAATTTCCTCTGTTGTTATTGCTGGAGAAATAATATATTTTACTGCATCCGGAGTGATTTCTGAAACTTTCATCTGTTTATGATGATCTTTTAACTTGGATTTATACTTACGCATTTGCTTTTCTATCTTGCTAAGCGCAATGTCACAAGCATTATATACTTCATCAGATGACGCATTACTCTTGATCACCATATGACGTCCAGTACCGTCGTTTACTATAATGTCGCAAAGAAATTCATGCCCTTGTTTAGCAAAACGTATCTGAGCACTAGGTGCATTTTCAAAATATTTACGAACTACTTCATTGGCTCTAGACCTTGCATATTCCTGTAAGGACTCACCTACCGACATATGTTTACCTGATACTTCTATTTGCATATTTATTTTCTCCCTATTATTGGTTATGTCAATTGCATACCATATAACTAGTATATACCTTTATGAATTTCAAGGGTATATTAAATTTATAATAGAATTCTTCTAGTATTTTTCTATCTGAATGTCTAGATTAAGACTGTTATGCAATATATTTGCGCTTAATATCTAAATGGAACTTACCTTCTCTGATATTTGGTTCAGACTTAATATCTATCCGTTTAGTGCAATTTAACTTGATTGCTTCTTTAGCAATTCTGATGACGAATCCTGGTTCAATTTTAGCGTTATAACAAACTTCTTGAAAATATTTAGAGTTGCCAAAAATCCATCTTTTTGCTTCTAATTTCAGCTTTTTTGCATCTTTTGCCTCTACTATATTTGAAGCATCTATAATAGCTTGTGTCAATATTGCTTTATATAAACGTACTTCAGGTGAATAATCATATTCCTTCAATCTTTCAAATGGTGCTTGAAATTTTATTACTCCATACATACCCATAAACCCCTATTATTTATTATTAATACTCCAAAGTTTCAAATTAATGCATTTGCAACTTATATTTAAAAAATACAACTCTAAGTATCTAATACAAACTATTACTCCTTGATGCTTCAAGTTTAATATACTTATTTTTTCTACAGCTACTAAGGGGTCTGTTTGATAAAAATATATTTATTTGTAAAAAGAGGGAAACAACAGCAACTTAAGGTTGATCTATTTTACAACTTTATGAATATAATGCTGCTTTGGGTTGATATATAAGCCACAGTAATAATTAGCGGTAGCCATAAATATTAAAGCAAATTATTACTGAATATTACTATTAATTAGAGCAAAAACAGTAAGTATGTGGATCAAATTAGTTGGATTAAAAGATTGCATAATGCAAAATAAAAACCATATATTATCTATCTAGATTTCCTAGATATTAATTCCTGTGCAACTAATCATGTATTATGTTCCAGCATAGAAAGACTAAGAAATCATCAGAAGATATAGCTTTTACTGCTTATTTTTACTAACCTATTAGCCTCATCGCAAGGTAGGTTGTTTAGTCATTCTCCAAAAAAAGTAGTAATGAAAGTCAAATAGAAGTATTGTTATATTAGTAGGCCTGGGTTGCAAGAGCGCTGTATATATTATAAGAAATGGAATTTGCTGCCCATGGAGCAGCAAATATGGTGGAATAAATGCATCGATGAGCTAGTGAAATAAAACCCATTTCAGAAAAAAAACAAGCGTTTACAACGTAATATATACAAAAATCCAAGAGCAATCAGACGTTGACCGTAGTTAGCACAAAGTACCAATGCAAACCAATTCTGCACAGTAATGTGATCCTTACGAAATGCAAGAAAGTCAAACCCTATCAAACAAGGCTAACCACAATTTTTGTGAGGCATTATCAAGTTTGTAACTTTTATAGTTAACCTAAATTGGGTAAGTAATACTCACACGAGTACAAATAAGAAGAATACATTATGCAATGTATTCTTCTTATTTTACCAAACTTATTTAGAGAAATAAAATTACCATAATTAGCTTATGGAAATTTAATATTCAATATTTAAAGCCTAACTAAACTACTTGTTGATTAATTACAAGCGTCTTTTAGTTTTTGGCCAGCTTTAAATTTAGGTTGTTTGTGAGCTTTAATTTGAATAGTTTCACCAGTTCTTGGATTACGACCCAAACGAGCTTTAACGTCACTTACACTAAAATTACCAAAACCAACTAATGATACTTCATCACCTTGACCCAGAGCGCCAATTACAGAACTTGTAAACATATCCACAACTCTTTCTGCTTCAGCCTTAGTACATTTGTGTTTATCAGCCATGTATGATACAAAATTTCCCTTGTTCATTGAATTTCTCCTTATTTAATTTATTTGCTTCATTAATTTATTTAACATCATTGAGTCTAGCACTATCTGATTCTGTTGTAATAATAAAATAATACTAATCTCATGGTTTTTATAAGTACATTGACTACAAAATCACACTAATCGATAGATAATTCTTTCGCTCTAGTTTCAAATGCAGCAATCATTTTTTCAGTAACAGTAGAAAAAAATACACCCATAACCATGTCTAGTATCCTAGATTTGAATTCAAAATCAATAAAAAACTTAACCTCTGAGTGATTATTTAGTGATTTTACCTTCCAAACATTCTTTAAGTGCTTAAATGGACCTGAAATTGCCACAGTTTCTACTTCATAGCCATCCTCCATTTTACGGCTAGAAACCTTAGATACATAGCTTTCAGAAAAGGATTTAAATGCTATGGTTAGTTTTGCCGATATATACTCTTCATTTTGTGATAAAATCATAGCCGAGCTGCACCAAGGTAGAAAATCTGGATAATTTTCTATATCCATTATAATTTGATGAATAAGAGCTGCATCATAAGGCATTACCCTTGTTTCATTTAGTGAATGCATTTTATACAGCCATTTCTATTTGTGATTTTCTAGCAGCTTGCATCTTTCTAAAATCGTCACCAGCATGATAAGATGATCGGGTTAAGGGCGAAGCGGAGACCATTAAAAAGCCTTTTGTTCTTGCTACTCTCTCTAAATAATTGAATTCCTCGGGGGTAACATATCTATCAACAGGGGCATGTTTTTTAGTTGGTTGCAGATATTGACCAATGGTCATGAAGTCTACGTTAGCAGCTCTCAAATCATCCATGACTTGCAATACTTCTTTTGTAGTTTCCCCCAGGCCTACCATAATTCCGGATTTTGTAAAAATGCTAGGATTAAGCTTTTTAACTTCATGTAACATGTTTAGAGAATGAAAGTATCTAGCTCCTGGTCTAATTGCTTTATATAAAGATGGTACGGTCTCTATATTATGATTATAAACATCTGGTTTTGCACTTACTACAATCTCCACTGCTCCATCTTTTTTTAAAAAATCAGGAGTTAGTATTTCTATAGTAGTATTAGGAGCTGTTTTTCTAATAGCATTAATGCAATTTGCAAAATGTTCAGCACCTCCGTCTGGTAAATCATCGCGATCTACTGAAGTTATCACAACGTGCTCTAAACCAAGTTTACCTACACCTTCTGCTAACCTTTCTGGCTCATGCGGATCTAATAAATCAGGACGTCCTGTTTTTATATTACAAAATGCACAAGATCTAGTACAGACAGAGCCAAGTATCATCACAGTTGCATGTTTTTTTTCCCAACATTCACCAATATTAGGGCAAGCAGCCTCCTCGCACACAGTGTTCAATTTTAAACCATCAATAAGGTTCTTTGTATTTTGATAGCCCTGAGAAACCGGGGCTTTTACTCGTATCCAATTTGGCCTTTTTAGTTCTTCTTTCATAATCATAGATCAATAATATGTGCTTTCTTTGCTAGTTGCTCAATACCAATGATATCAGTTGCAGTAATAAATGTCTGTAGTTTACTGTTAGTTATATATTCTGCTAGATATTTTTTTCTAGAATCGTCTAAATGTACAAATAATTCGTCTAATAATAATATTGGCGTTGTTTGTGTGTTGCGCAGTATAAATTCGATAGATGCAAGTATTACAGAGATTAATAATGCCTTTTGTTCTCCTGTTGAACATAAGCGTGCTTGGCGCTTTTGGCTTTTGTGTGATACTATAAGATCGCTTTTATGTACTCCAAAATTCGTACGTCCAGAAAATGAATCTTTCTGACGATTTACAAAAAGCATAGACATATAGTCTTCTACAAATCCAACCATTTCGCCCTGCTCTTTAAATAACTTACTAATTTCTAAACTAGCCTTAGGAAAAGGCGTATCCAGTGAATCTATTGCTCCTTGCATTAAGCACATTGCATTTTGCCTTGCATCTTCTATAGATTTTGCCTCAATGGTCATTTTCTCTTCAAGAGTAGTAAGCCATACAGACTGAGACATAAAATCTCTTTGTGACAATATCTTATTACGTTCACGCATAAAATGTTCATATTTTATGATAGCCTTAGCATGCCTGGAGTCAAAATTATATACTATCCTATCTAGAAACTTTCTTCTATTACTAGCCCCTCCTAAGAATAAATCCTCCATTTGTGGGGTCAACCAGACAACATTTAATAAATTAGAAAGCTCACTACTAGCTATTTTGGAGCCATTATAGGTTAGTTTCCTTACCCTGTTTTTAGCAGAAAAAAACGTATTAATCTCTGCTTTACCCATTTTACTTTGTAATCGAAATTCTGTTTGCCATAAGCTAGAGCCGCTTTTGCAAATATCATCAAAATGAGCTGACTTCAATCCTTTACCGGGGGACAAGAGAGAAATAGCCTCTAATATACTAGTCTTACCACTACCATTGGGGCCAATAATAATATTGATACCATCCGTAAAATTTAATAGTAACTCAGAAAAATTGCGATAATTTTGAACATTAATCTGTTCAAGATGCACTTTTCTCATTTTATTTAGCAGTATAAGTAAGTTTTATTTGTTTTATAGTACGCGGTGTTGCTTCTAAAATTTCTGCAATAATATCTTCGGTAATATGGATTACTTCGCCCTTCTCAGGTACGCTTCCAGATTTTGCCATTATAAAACCACCAATAGTATCAAATTCATCATCTTCTCCAGATAATTGTATTCCCAGAACGTTTTCAAGCTCTTGAATCTCTACCCTAGCGCTTGTTACAATTAAACCTGGTTTTAAGATCCTATAATCTTCATCTATGCCAATATCGTGCTCATCATCAATATTACCTACTATTTCTTCAATTATATCTTCGATTGTTACAAGCCCATCTGTGCCACCATATTCATCAACAACAATAGCTATATGCGTACGACTTCTTTGCATTTGAGTTAGTAAATCTATTAATTTCATCGAATGCGGAGCAACTATATGCTTGCGTAACAATCTTTTTAAATTGAATTTTTTTGATTCTACTATAACTTCAAAAAGATCTTTTATATGTATAAAACCAATAATGTCATCAAGACGCTCTTGATAGACAAGAGTTCTTGTATGAGCGTGTTTTACAATTAAAGCACTAAGCTCTTCTAATGAAGTATCCACTCCAACAGATATAATATCTGACCTTGGGATCATAATATTATCAAGCGTCTTTTCTGAAAAACTGCCAAGGTTATTGAGTATTTCCCCTTCTGTAGGTAATTCAGAGATATCGCTTTGTTCTGATTTTAAGTTCTCTTGCTTAAGAGGGTCTTTGCGCCACAATGATTTTAATTTTGAAAACACAGTGCTTTTTGTTTTATTCCCCACCATGGGGTCTTCCTTGTCTGAATCTTTAGGCATATAGGTTGTAATTTATATAATTAATTAATATGGAGATTTTATACCAAAACTATCTAGAATTTCAATCTCCATAGCTTCCATAGCTTCTGCTTCCTCATCATGCATATGATCATAACCGAGTAAATGCAGTATAGCATGAATTAGTAAGTGCTTAAAGTAATCTTGAAAATCAATTGATTTACTCAAAGACTCTTCTTTTATAACTTGATAACTGAATGCTATATCTCCTAAATACATATACTCCGAATTAACTTTAAATTCAACTATTCTGCGCCAATCAATTTCTGTATCCGGAAAAGAAAGTACGTTTGTTGCTTTATCTTTGCCTCTAAATTCATTGTTTAGTAGTTTTATTTTTTTATCCTCAGTGAGTAAAATAGATAGTTCAACCTCTTGAACCTTAGAGAAATTAGGGTATCTTAAAAAAATTCGTTCTACAACTTTTGCAAAATATTCAGGGGTCAATTCACTACATTGCTCCCAATCCTTATATTCTTGTGCAATCTCAACAATGATATTCATTAATTATTCCAAAATAATTGATTTGTGCTATTATAAGCATTTTTATTGCAAGGTGCAAATGTCAGAAGGCGGAGACGACGATAAAGATTCCAAAACCGAAGAACCCACCCAGAAAAAACTGGATGATGCGGTAAAAAAAGGGCAAGTCGTAAACTCCAAGGAAGTTACGAGTTTTTTAATGTTCTTGCTTCTAACTCTAGTCACTATATGGCTACTCCCTTCATCGATGATTCTTCTGGGCAATAAACTTAGGTTTTTCGTTGAAAATGCTGGAACCATAACCATGGATCAAGGCGCCTTTGGTATACTATTTCCAAACGTCATTAAAAATACTCTGATATATTTGAGCCCTATATTCATTATCGTATTTATTTCTGCTATTTTTTCCTCTTACGCCCAACATGGGGAGTTTATTTTCACTAACGAAACTATTCAACCAAAACTATCTAAAATATCGCCAATAAAAGGCTTTGGCAGAATTTTTTCCATGAAGAGCTTTGTAGAGTTCCTCAAAGGTATTGCTAAGATTAGTCTTGTCGGCGCATTCGTTATGATGGTGATCCTTGCTGATGTAAAAGAACTCAGCCAGTATCAAGAGTTAGCTATTGCGGGTATTCTAGATCAGCTATATACCATGATTAAACATATTCTGATTTTAGTAACCATTATTATGGCTGCTATTGCTGCCATTGATTACTCTTACCAAAGCTATGAACATCACAAAGATCTAAAAATGACCAAACAAGAAGTAAAGGATGAGCATAAACAATCTGAAGGTAACCCTGAAATCAAACAAAAAATAAGACGCTTGCGGCGTGAACAATCACAAAAACGTATCAAGATTACGGTGCCCGAAGCAACAGTTATTATTACCAACCCAGAACATTATGCAGTTGCTTTAAAATATGATCCAAATGATATTGCCGCACCTATCTGCGTTGCAAAAGGTCTAGACAGTATAGCTCAGAATATCAAAGAGATAGCTCGTGAACATAACATAGCAATAGTTGAAAACAAACCATTAGCTAGAGCATTATATAAAGACGTCAATATAGACCAAGAAATACCAGTCGAGCATTTTGAAGAAGTAGCTAAAATTATTTCCTATGTAATGTCACTTGAAGAACAAGCTAGACAAAAGAAATTTAAGTGAACCTCCACGGGGCAAGCCCCATGGTATCAAGTCGGCGAGCCGAGTACAAACTATGTTTGCCATGTGTAACCATGGTTTACTACATCCACGCGGCAAGCCACGTGGTTTTGCGTTTGCTTAATAAATATATAAGAGAA
>CAJQOE010000047.1 GCA_905479885.1 uncultured Rickettsiaceae bacterium
CTCAAGCAATTTTAATTGAAGCAGAAGAGCGTGCTGATGGTAGCCGCCGTACCACCAGGTACGACATTGATATGACAAAATGTATATATTGTGGTTTATGCCAAGAAGCATGCCCAGTAGATGCGATTGTAGAAGGGCCAAATTTTGAGTTTGCCACTGAAACTCATGAGGAGCTTCTTTATAATAAAGAAAAATTGCTAAAAAATGGTGATATTTGGGAGCAAGAATTAGCTCAAAAACTTAAAGATGATTATCCGTACAGGTAAAAATATGGCGTTGTTTTTCTATGGATTCGCAGCATTAATTGTGCTGAGCAGTATAATGGTAATTAGCAATCGTAACCCGGTGCATGCGGTGTTGTGGTTGATTTTTGCTTTTTGTAATGGTGCTGGGTTAATGGTTCTTATGAGAGCTGAATTTTTAGCCATGATGTTGATTATAATATATGTCGGAGCAGTAGCAGTTCTGTTTTTATTTGTAGTTATGATGCTGGATATTAACGTTTCTGAGTTCAAAGGAAGGATTGGACCAGATATGAATATTGCTTTTATGTTAGCATTATTTTTGTTTGTAGATCTAGTTGTAGTAGTGTTACTTGGTGCAAAAGTAATCTTGCCCACAAGTAGCTATGGGTTTGCAATAGACCCTGGAGTTGGCAATGCTTATGCGATAGGACGTGTGTTATATACAGATTTTATATTACCATTTCAAACGGCAGGAGTGATTTTATTTGTAGCCATGATAGCCAGTATTGCGCTAACCTTGCGCTTAAGGCCTGGGGTTAAGAGACAAAAAGTATCGGAGCAAATGCATAGAAGTAAAGAAAATAGTTTAGCTATGGCTAAGCTTAATGGAAAATCAGGGTTGGATAATTTGAATTATGACGATTAATGAAATTGCTTTGGAGCATTATTTAATTCTCTCCTCATTGTTATTTTCAATTGGGGTTACAGGATTATTTATGAATCGCAAAAACGTGATAACGATTTTAATGTCAATAGAGCTTATGTTGTTAGCGGTGAATTTAAATTTTGTAGCATTTTCCGTGCATCTACAGGATATTGTCGGACAAATATTTAGTCTTATCATATTATCAATAGCGGCCGCAGAAGTGTCGATCGGGTTAGCGATTCTGGTATTATATTTTAGAAATCGTGGTTCGATTGAGATTGAAGATATTAATCAGATGAAAGGGTGATCTATGGAATTAGCACTTAAATTAATCATATTTTTACCGCTGATATCTGGCTTGGCTAATGGTATTTTTTGTAAAAAAATCAGTAATAATCTGGCTAGTAAAATCGCAAGCGCAGCTATTATAGTTACAGCAATTTGTGCAATATTGGTATTTACGAGCGCTGGGGTAAGGCAATATACATTTCATGTGATACTCGCAAGTTGGATAAAGTATGATAACCTAACTATTGATTGGGCAATTTATGTGGATCAACTGACTGCAATTATGTTTTTATTGGTTACAACAGTTTCTGCGGTTGTGCATGTATATTCTTTAGGTTATATGTCTGATGATAAGAACCTGCCAAAATTTTTATCCTACTTATCATTATTTACTTTTTTTATGCTGTCTTTGGTATCAGCTGATAATTTTTTGCAATTGTTTTTCGGTTGGGAAGGGGTCGGTCTGTGTTCATATTTGCTTATTGGTTATTATTATCAAAAAGAGTCAGCAAATAATGCGGCCATTAAGGCTTTTGTTGTAAACAGAGTCGGTGATTTTGCTTTTATTATCGGCATTGTCATGATTGTTCTCTATACAGGCAGTATAGATTTTGAGAGTGTATTCACTCAGTCAGATAATTTAGCTAATGTAACGCTAGAATATTGGGGTTATGAGATCGCAATTCTTGATATTACTTGTTTGATGCTATTCCTTGGTTGTATGGGTAAATCTGCGCAAATAGGGATGCATGTATGGCTTCCAGATGCGATGGAAGGTCCAACGCCAGTCTCTGCATTAATACATGCTGCAACCATGGTTACAGCCGGTGTATTCTTGGTAGCTCGATGCTCATTTATGTTTGAATATAGCCCATATGTATTACAAATAATTACCATTATTGGCGCGGTTACTTGTTTATTCGCTGCGCTTGTAGCCATTGCCCAGACGGATATTAAGAAAATCATCGCTTATTCAACGTGCTCACAGCTTGGATATATGTTCTTTGCTTGTGGTGTTTCTGCATATCAGGCTGGAGTGTTCCACTTAGTCACGCATGGTTTCTTTAAAGCTCTATTATTTTTATCTGCTGGTAGTGTGATTCACGCTTGTCACGAACAGGATGTGTTTAAAATGGGTGGGCTTAGAAAGAAAATGCCAATCACTTATGCGAACTTTTGGGTAGGTTCATTGGCTATTGTTGGCATATTCCCGTTTGCTGGTTTTTATTCAAAGGATTTAGTGCTTGAATCAGCCTATGCTGCAGGTGGCGTTGGTAATTTTGCCTTTATATTAGGTATCGTAGCGGCTATATTGACTGCGATTTATTCGTTAAAGATCATCATATTGACATTCCATGGTAAAACTAAGCTGACAAAAGATGCTTTTGAGCACGTGCATGAATCACCCAAAATTATGAATTTACCTCTGCTAGTGTTAGTTGCAGGAGCATAGTTTTCTGGTATGATAGGATATTATATTTTAGGCATTAGCAATCCGCATGGGTTTTTCTCTGGTAGCATTTTTAATTTACAGGTGAGAGCAGAAGAGCATCATGTTGCGCTTGGCGTGCAGTTATTACCGCTAGTAGTTGGTTTGCTAGGTATGGTATTGGGCTGGTACGTTTATAGGGGAACAATATCTAGTTCTATTGCTAATAAAATGAAGCTTACCTATGGCTTGCTTAAAAATAAATTTTTCTTCGATGAAATTTACAATAAAGTATTTGTCAGAACTACTAAATGCTTAAGCAGCTTAGCTGGTATATTTGATGTTAAAATCATTGACCGTTTTGGGCCAAATGGCTTTAGTGTTATAACAAGGGGGTGTAGCTGGTGTATTTGCCAGATACAAACGGGTTACATGTTTAATTATGCATTTTACATTATCTTCGCGATGGTATTATGCGTTACGCTTTTTGTAGCAAACTATTTGCACGGGGCATGGGGTATATAGATGATGAATTTGCCAATTTTATCAATTAGTATTTTATTGCCGTTATTTAGCGCTTTATATATTACATTATTTATTAGTCACACTAAATCTTCTCGTAAGCAAATATATGCTATGTATGTAGCTATTTTGGCATCGGTTCTTACATTCATAGCAACAACTTATTTGCTAGTAAGCTTTGACCCCGAGGTAACAGATTTTCAATTTGTAGAGCGCTATCATTGGATTGATTCTATTGGACTTGAGTTTTATGTTGGCGTGGATGGTTTATCGATATATTTTGTTTTCTTAAGCGCGCTACTAACCTTGATCTGTATAATAGCTAGCTTGTTTACAATTAAGAAAAACATTAAAGAATTTTTGTTGTGTTTTTTATTACTTGAAGCATTTTGTATAGGTGCTTTTTTATCATTGAATTTACTATTATTTTATGGGTTTTTTGAAGTAATATTAATCCCAATGTTTTTAATAATTGGTATCTGGGGTGGTGAAAACAGGGTTTATGCTGCGGTCAAATTCTTTTTATACACGTTTTTTGGATCAGTGTTTCTATTGATCGCTTTGATATATATATATAGCCAAACTGGTACATTTAGTATCATAGATCTTGTAGACATAGTTCCTGGATTTTCTTTAAAGGTGCAACAATATTTATGGTTAGCAACGTTTGTTTCATTCGCGGTGAAAGTTCCTATGGTACCATTCCATACATGGTTGCCAGATGCGCACGTACAAGCACCAACAGCTGGATCAGTTATGTTGGCAGGCATTTTACTGAAATTAGGCGGGTATGCATTTTTGAGAGTTTCTTTGCCAATGTTGCCTGGGGCTTCGGAATATTTTGCAATATACGTATTATGGATTAGTGGGTTTGCAGTAACATACGCATCCCTTGTTGCTTTAGCCCAGACTGATATGAAGAAGATGATCGCATATTCTTCTGTAGCGCATATGGGATATGTAACTGCTGGAATATTTAGTTTTACAGTAATAGGAATTGGTGGAGCAGTGTTCCAAATGATTAGTCATGGGGTAATTTCCTCAGCCTTGTTTTTGGTTGTGGGCATGCTGTATGAACGTCATCATACTAAAGAGATTGCTAAATATGGTGGGGTAGCTGCCAGCATGCCAGTGCTCGCAACGTTTTTTATGATTGCCATGCTTGGTTCAATAGGCTTGCCTGGTTTAAGTGGTTTTGTTGGTGAATTTTTGAGTATAGTAGGAGTGTTTGGAGTGAGCCCAGCAGTTGGTATTATGTGTGCTTTTGGAGTAATATTGGGAGCAATATATATGCTAAAATTATACAAATCTATAATGTTTGGCGAAATATCAGATGCAGCTATCATTAATTTTGATGATTTAAAAGCGTATGAAAAAACGGCGCTTGTACCATTAATGCTTTTGATAATATATATTGGTTTAGTACCAAACGGTATATTAGAAACAATAAATACACCTGCTAGGCACTTAGCTGAAATTTATGGGGTTCTTTAAAAATAGAAAAATAATATGTTAAATCAGTTTGCTATAATATTACCAGAGATTATGTTGGCAGCACTTGCTATGTGCATGCAGATAGTGGGTGTTTTTTATAAAGGATCAGCTCGCAAAGTTGTTGTGCTTACCACGATATTAGCGCTTGGTTTAGTTTATTATTTATTGCATTTTATTCCGGAATATGAGCTTGGGTTTTCTGCGTCTTTTGCTACTTCGCCATCTATTTCATTATTTAAAGCGTTAGTATTAGCGCTAACTTTAATGAGTTTGTTAATCTACCGTGATTTCATAAAGATTAGTAAAGCGCGTCTTAAAATGGAATTTGTAACATTAGTTTTGTTATCGACTCTTGGAGCATTTATTTCTATTTCAGCACGAGATTTTATTTTATTATTTTGTGGCCTTGAATTACAGGCATTGGCTGGTTATGCGCTAGCTGCATTTAATACAAAGCAAGTAAAGTCATCAGAAGCTGGGTTGAAATATTTTGTACTAGGGGCTTTAATGAGTGGCTTGATGTTATTAGGTATTTCCTTCTTATATGGATTTAGTGGCAGCATAAAATACACAGAAATTAGGGCTATATTAAATAGCGATCTCAATATTGGTTTAGTTATAGGAGCAGTATTTATGCTTTCTGCTATTTTATTTAAGCTTTCAGCTGCACCGTTACATATATGGACTCCTGATGTTTACGAAGGAGCGCCAATATCTTCAGTGAGTTATTTTGCTGTTGCACAAAAATTAGGGATGTTGGTTGTATTAATCTGTGTATTAGACGAAGTTATTGGTGATTACACTCCAATTTCTGTTGATCTAATTAAGATTGTAGCGATCATTTCAATGATAGTTGGTGCTTTAGGAGCGATTAGGCAAAAATCATTAAAGCGTTTGATGGCCTATAGTACAATTTTAAACGTCGGATATGTATTGATTGGAATTTGTTTACACTCTCCATATGGAAACTATGCAGCTTTTAGCTATATGTTTATTTATGTTATTGGTGCAATTGGATTTTTTGCATGCTTAGTGGCGTTGTTTGGTGTTAGAAGTGATGATGCTACTTTTGAAGACTTAAAAGGCATTGCTGCTGAACGTAAAACCATTGCAGCCGCAATAACAATTATTATGTTTTCTATGATAGGATTACCGCCATTAGCAGGATTCTTTGCTAAATATTATATTTTTTATAATGCTATTTTGCAGGAAGAAATTATGTTAGCTATGATTGGTGTGTTGACTAGTGTGATCGCTGCCTTTTATTATTTAAAAGTTATAAAATGTATGTATTTTATGGCTTCTAGTACAGGTGTTACAGTGATTCCAACTAACAAAGGCTTATTTTTAGTTACGGTTATCAGTGTCTCATTCACTTTGTTTTTCTTTACGTTCGCCCGTGCATATATACTGTAAGTTAATATAAATATGCATTTACATTGGCTCGAAAATTATAATTTACTAACATTTGACACGCTTGATAGCACAAATTCAGAGGCTTTGCGTTTAGCTAGCGCTGGTGTTAGTGAGGACTTTGTAATTTTATCACGTGAGCAAACTGGCGGCAGAGGACAAAGGGGGCGCGACTGGGTTTCTATATCTGGTAATTTACATGCCAGTATCTTACTAAATAGTAATGCTGATCCTAAAAAACACCCTCAGCTATCATTCATTATTGCAAATGCTATGTATGAAGCCATAGCCACCTTTGCAGCAAAATATAAGTTAGCCTTAGATATAAAGTTAAAATGGCCTAATGATGTGTTGATTAGTGGCAAAAAAGTAGCGGGTATTTTATTAGAATCAATTAATTTTAAGGGTAAAAATTACGTAGTAGTTGGTTTTGGTGTGAATGTGATGGAAGCACCAATTAATATAGAACGCACAGTAACATCATTGTTTGATGAAGGCATTGAACTTCAGCACTCAGATGAATTTTTATTTACCTTAATAAACAAGTTTGATAAATTATATAAACAATGGCAATTGGAAAATAACTTTGTTAATACCCGTAAAAATTGGTTAAAAAGAGCATATAATTTGAATCAAGTAATAACAGTTGATGATGGGGTTCGTCGTATTTCTGGAATATTTAAAGAAATTGATATCTATGGAGCTCTACGATTACAATTAGCTAGTGGGCAGTTTTATAATCTAGTTGCTGGCGAAGTTTTAACCAATATGGAAGGTAAGTAATCCTATGTTGGTTTCTTTTCCTAAAATTGCTATAATATTGGTTGAGCCGCAAATGGGCGAAAATATTGGCGCAGTTGCTAGGGCTATGAAAAATTTTGCCCTTAGTGATTTAAGGCTTGTTTCCCCAAGGGATGGTTGGCCTAATACTAAAGCTGAAAGCATGTCTGTAGGCGCAATTGATTTAATTCATAAGGCCCAAATATATGAATCAATTCAAGATGCAATTGGTGATTTAGAATATGTATATGCGGCAACCGCCGCTCCAAGGGATATGAATAAAAATTATATCCTATCGCGAGATATATCTAGTGATATACCAAAGATTGCATCATTAGGCATAATGTTTGGTAGAGAAAATTGTGGTTTGAATAACAAGGAAATTGCTTATGCTAACAAGATTGTTACTATTGATACAGATGTTAGTTTTAGTTCTCTAAATATAGCGCATTCTGTCGCAGTAATTTGTTATGAATTATTTCAAGGCCAGAAAAATTTGCGTATTGATTTAAACAATGCACAAACTTTAGCAACTAAAACGGAACTTGAGTATTTTTACCAACATTTATTTGCAGAGTTAGCTGATAGAGACTTCTTTAAAAACGCAGATAAAAAGGAACAGATGAGTATAAAAATTCGTAATTTATTTGCAAAAATTGAAGATTTATCTCACGCTGAATTGCAAACTTTACGAGGCATTGTTTCGGTTCTATCTGATAAAAAAGGGTGATAATTTATGAATCATTTTGAATTGTTGAATTTAGAACAAAGATATGACATTGAACCTAGTGTACTGCTGCAACAATATTTATTAAAGCAAGCGCTGTACCATCCTGATCGAGCAAATTCTGACTCGGATCGCATAGAAAATTTAAATATATCAATGCAATTAAACGAAGCATATAAGACTTTAAAAGATGATTGCATGCGCGCGGAGTATTTGCTTACAATCTTGGGGCAAAAATTTGACGATCGTTTTCTACGTGATGCACTCACTGCTTCTGAGCTTGAAGCAATAATAGAGCTGCATGAGGAGCTAGATTTAATAGATGCAGTAGCAGATTTACAGAGTTTAAAAGATAATAAAATAGTCGAAAAAACTCAAATGGTGCGAGAATTAACTGAGTGTTTTGAAGGCAAGAATATTACCAAAGCTCTTGATATTACTCTGCGCCTGAAGTATCTTACTAATTTAGTCAAGAATATAGATTTAAAAATTAAGCATGCAAATAGTAGAGATTAGTGAACCTGGTGCCTCAGAACAATCTGAGGCAGGCAATGAGATTGTTGTTGGGATAGATTTTGGTACAACCAATTCGTTGATTGCGGTATCGAATAATCATAAAGCTGAAATTATAAAGATGTCAGGTGGTTTAGAATTATTGCCATCTATTATAAATATTATAGATGGCAAGGTAACGGTTGGAAGAACTGATGTTCCTAAAAATATAATCCGTTCAATAAAACGTTTATTGGCTAAATCATCTGAAGAAATTACCAATAATATTACCTTGGCTTCTTTGTCGGATATGCTTGTTTTGAATGCAGGTATGCCCAAAATAGCTTTGCGTGGAATTGAAATTAGCTTAGCAGAAATGGCGTCTGAACTGTTTAAGGTTCTGAAATCTAATGCAGAATTAGTTTTAGGGCACCCCGTGCAAAAGGCTGTAGTTTCAGTGCCGGCATATTTTGATGATTCGGCTAGGGGGCAGGTTTTGTTCGCAGCGCAATTAGCTGGGTTTGAGGTGATGCGTCTTATTGCTGAACCAACTGCTGCAGCATATGCATATGGATTGCAAAACAATACAGAAGGTGCTTATTTGGTTTATGATTTAGGTGGCGGAACATTTGATGTATCGATATTAAATATGCAGTCAGGGGTGTTGCAAGTAGTCGCAACGGGTGGCGACAATATGCTAGGTGGCGATGATATAGACATGTTATTGGCAGAATATTTATCTACGATAAGCGATTTCGAGGTTAATACAGATTTAATAGCACGTGCTAAAGAAATAAAAGAAGAATTATCATTTAAATCTGAGGTGATTTTTAATGGTAATATTATTTCTAGAAATAAATATGAAACAATTATCTCAACTATTATCGAGCGTACTATTAAGATTGCTAAAGAGACATTATATGATACCCAGTCTATTAAATTAGATGGTATTATACTAGTTGGTGGTTCGACAAGGGTGCCATTAATTGCGTCTAGGTTAAAAGAAACATTTTCTGTTCCTATTTATACTGATTTAGATCCTGATAAGATTGTGGCACTTGGGGCGGCATTACAGGCTGAAAATTTATCTTCAAAATCCAATGCCTTATTAATTGATGTAATGCCTTTATCAGTAGGGCTTGGTCTTTATGGTGGTATTGTTGAAAAATTAATTATGCGCAATACACCAATTCCATTTTCGATCACAAAAGAATTTACTACACATGCAGATAACCAAACTGGCATGCAATTTCATGTGGTTCAAGGGGAACGAGAAATGGTAAAAGATTGTCGGTCATTGGCCGATTTTGAGCTAACTGGCATTCCGTATATGAAAGCTGGGCAAGCTAAGGTACAGATTACGTTCACTATTGATGCGAATGGTATTTTGTCTGTAACAGCACGCCAGGTAGAAACTGGTAGGGCGCATAATATTGAAATAAAGCCTAGTTTTGGGTTAAATGAAAAAGAAATTAATGCAGCTCTATCAGTCGCTTTTGCCAATGCTGAGCAAGATCATATAGCAAGGTTGTTAGCAGAAACCAGAGAAGACGCTGATAGCGTTATTGCTGGTCTGCAAAAAGCAGTGAATGAAACACCTGATGTTTTATCTAAAAAAGAAAGAGATGAGCTTGATAATGCAATAAATTCTTTACAAGAAGTAATAAATTTAGATAATCGTGATATAATCTTATTGAAAATGACAGCGCTAAATAAGCTAGCAGAGGCGTTTATCCAGAAACATTTGGATAAAGGTGCTCATTTGCACTTGAAAGGCCGTCATATTGACGAGATAAACAATAATTAGTGATAGAGAAATGGCAGCAGAAAAAATTAAAGTAATTTTTATTGAAGATGGTCAAGAAACAGAAGTCGAAGCCTTAGTAGGGCTGTCAATATTGGAAGTGGCGCATAGTAATGACATCGACCTTGAGGGTGCATGCGAAGGTTCACTTGCGTGTGCGACTTGTCATGTGATTTTAGAAGAAAAAATATACAATACTCTCGAAGATCCAGAAGAGGCGGAAGAGGATATGCTTGACTTAGCTTTTGGCCTTACTCATACTTCGAGGTTAGGTTGTCAAATTATTTTGACAAAAGAGCTAGATGGTATGCGTATTATATTACCATCAGCTACAAGAAACATAAATGTATAGTCGTTTGTAGTGATTCGAAAAATAATTCTATTTACTATTGTTACCTTAATAGTAATGTGGTTTACAGGTGCGCATTTAATAAAAAACAAATTAATCCGTATTGCTGAGGAAGCAAGCTCGGATAATATAAAAATTTCTTATCAGGACGTCAAAATATCAGGTTTTCCATTTAATTGGCAAGTGAGCTTTGTATCTCCCAAACTTACTTTCATAGAACAAAAATCTCTAAGAGATATAGTTCTGTCTGGATTAAACATAAAATTTGACTATTTACTGCAGAATGTGATTTTCGATTTTGGGACAATGATAAATTGCACGCACACTCAAGAGGAGCTTATGCGTGAATATAGGTTTTTTAGCGAGCAGAGTGTGGAGCTTAATATATCTTTTAAAGAACCAATTTATTTTCTTGAGTCCCATTCGTTATGGGAAGATGGTATTTCTTCTGTAAAGTTGGATCTACCTTTAGTACATGTTAGATCAGCGGAGAGAGAAAATTTTAGTCTTTCAGGGATTCATGTGCTCTCTAAACGAGAACAAGAAGGAGCGGTAAGCAGAACTTATCTAAAATTACTTGGTAATTATAACGCAGCTAATACTTATTCACGACCTGGTGCAGCACATTTGTTATTGGATTTAAGTTATTTAATTAATAATAATTCTAAGGTGGCGGAAGAAAAATTAGAGTTTAATCGGAGGATAGAATTATTAAAGGCTAAGTTTAGTTTAGATAATACCTCTATAGATTTGAGTGGGTTTATAAACCTAACGAAATCTAGTGCGCCACATGGAGAGCTGGATGTAGCAATAGAGCAGTATAATGAGTTTATGAATCTTGTAGTAATGCAAAATTGGGAAGATTCTATTGATTACATAAAGGTGTTTGCAACTAAAGCAATATTAGCTGACAGCAATCAGGATGCTAATATTGTTGCTTTCAAGATGGTTTTTTCAGATAAAGGAGTTTCGTTCAGAGGTCATGATTTATCGGGATTAAAGATAGATCAACAATAATAATATATAGGGGGAGTATGATAACTATAGAAGAAGTTTTTCAAGATAGAACTTGTTATAAATTTTTAGATAAACAAATCAGTGAAAAGACTTTGCATAAAGTTTATGATCTTATGAAATTAGGCCCAACATCTGCGAATTCTTGTCCTCTTAGGATCATATTTGTACAAACGCCTGAAGCTAAGGCAAAATTGCTTAATTGTGTTATGGAAGGTAATGTAGAGAAAGTTAAGTCTGCGCCAGTTACTGCCTTGTTTGCTTTTGATCCTAAATTTTATAATCAGATGGATAAAACGAATGCACCTGCACCACACATAAAGGAGTATTTTTCTTCATCTGAAGATTTAGCAGTAGATACAGCATATAGAAATTCGACACTACAAGCTGCATATTTTATGCTCGCAGCAAGGGGAGAGGGTCTTGATTGTGGTCCAATGTCTGGCTTTGATGCGGCTGCCATTGAAAAAACATTTTTTGCTGAAAGCGGATATAAGATTAATTTTATATGTAATTTAGGTTATAAAGATGGACAAGATCCTTATCCTCGCCTACCAAGACTAGATTTTGCTGAATGCTGTCAGATAGGGTAGGGATTTTATTCCCACCCTATCTTTTTAGCTTTATCTTTCTCTAGAAGCTTCTGGAGCTTCTTTGCTTGCCATGACTTTTTCAGTATGACTTTTTGATGAAGGTTCTTTTTTTATAACTTCATCCTTCTCCTGATTATTGCTGAATTTTTCAGCAAAGGACTGCTTTGCTTTTCCAGCAGATTGTAATACTTCTTTACCAGCTTCTTTCCAGGCATTTTTAATTCCATCTAGAGCTTGTTCTTGGGTTTTTTCTCCTTTAACTAGTGCACTTAATTCTGTAAAAGTAGATTTTAGTGCAATTAAAGCCTGCTTCATTATATCAGCGCCAACTTCCATAGCAGCTGATTTTGCATGTCCTATAGCTTCTATAGCCAGATCATTGATCTGATCTATGAGCCCGTTTCCAGCTTGTGAAATGTTATTTCTCATTTCTTCTGGAATGATATGAATTTTTTTTAGCTGTTCCTCTAGTGCCTTCTTTGCAGCCTCACTAAGACCAGAAATGTCTGATACCGCCTGCGTTTCTGTTTGCTTAGCAGTGCTTTCAAAAGCATTAGCTATTTCTTCCCTTTGTTCTACTGTTGGTGACAGAGCTTCTATTTGATCTATAATAGTCTGTCCAGCTTGCGCCATTATTTGCGTAGAAGCTTGAGACATCGATTCTTGTATATCGTTAAATTCACTTTTAGACATATATGTACCTTGTATGTTATTAAAAAACTTGTCACCACAAAAGTTTAACATAATCGCAGCAAGTCTTACAATTTTATTTTTTAGTAGCTCAATATTAATAAATCATTGGTGATTTTAAAATCTTTAAATTCTCCTATTAGACTCATACCCAATAATGATATATCTAACCCTCCATGTGTTATATGTGCTTCTAAATTATAGAAGGTTTTATTACCGACAGTTAATTGTTTAATACGTACAGGCGCTGCAGCACTAGTACCATTTGCAGTATTATATTGTTTGGTATATTTGAGGTTAGAAAGATTAAAACCTAATTTGATTGCATCATGCTTTGTAAGAGCAATATCACTAGCACCTGTATCTATTAGGAATTTGATTTTATGATTATCTATAGTTTTTGCATCGAGATAAAAATGGCCATCTTTATTACGAGCAATTACTAATTCTCCTTGTTCATTAGTCCAACTATAGGATGGGATGATAACAGCTAGAATGCGTTCTTTAAAGGATTCTAGTTCAAAGCGGAAGGCATATCCTATAATCAACATTATGAATATCATTAACCATAATAGTACCTTTGTAAGGGATCCAGACTGATTATCATGGCTGCTTGTGAAATACCCTCGTACGAGAAATAAAATTAAAATAATACAAAATAATATTTGTAGAACTAAGCCGGTGCTAATAATTGTGCTTTGTTCTTCGAATAGTGGTAGTAATTTTGAAGCAACTAATATGATTAGTCCAAAGATCAATATCTTGAGTAAAAATTTATTATTTAACTTCATCAGGAATTATTATGATTTATTTATACGCTAAATATTAGCATATAAAAGCGCATTGAAGCGAAAGAATATGGTGGAAATGAGAAGTTTATGCTTATTTATTTAGTTTGTATTATAAAACAGCCATAATAATGTATGGTAGCGAGAGAGGGACTTGAACCCCCGACACGCGGATTATGATTCCGCTGCTCTAACCAGCTGAGCTACCCCGCCATAGAGAAATTGCCTGGTCAAAACATAAGAGTAATGACCAGGCAATAATATTAACGTTTAGAGAACTGTACTTTCTTACGTGCTTTACGTCTACCGTATTTTTTACGCTCAACAGTTCTTGAATCTCTAGTCAAGAAACCATTTTGACGTAATATAGCGTGGTAATCTTCAGAAATACAATCTAAGGCTCTTGCTATTCCGTGTATGATAGCGCCAGCTTGGCCAGTTGTTCCACCACCTTTTGTGGTGCAAACAACGTCAAATTGACCGCTAGTATTTGTATCTGCAAAAACTCTTAAGATAGATGTTCTGTATGACTCACGAGCAAAATATTTAGAAAGATCTTTTTTGTTTATTGTGACCGTTCCTTTGCCAGGCTTTACCCATACTCTAGCTACAGCATCTTTTCTTTTGCCAGTACCATAACCACCACCATTTGGTGTAGATTTTTTAGACTTGCATTGAATGATTTTTGGAGCCTCTGCCGCTGCTTTTGTTACAGTGGTAGATACTTTGCTATTTAGTTCTAATCCTTTAAGTGTTGGTACTTCCATTATATTACTTCTTATTTTTAGGGTTTTTTTCTGCAATATCAAAAGTCACAGGCTGTTGAGCCGTGTGCGGGTGTTCTGAGCCAGCATATACGTGTAAGTTACTGAATTGTTTGCGTCCTAGTTTATTTCTACTAATCATTCTATTAACTGCCATTTGTACAACTCTTTCTGGGTAGTTACCAAGTAAGATTTTGCCAGCAGTAGTTTCTTTGATTCCACCTGGGAAACCAGTGTGACGATAGTAAAACTTACCATCTTTTTTATCACCTTTTTTACCAGATAAGTGTATCTGTTGTGCATTGATAATTACCACATGATCACCACAGTCCATGTGCGGAGTAAATGTTGGCTTATGTTTGCCGCGAAGTAGCAACGCTACTTGGCTTGCAAGACGCCCAAGGACGATGTCTTTAGCATCAATAATCAACCATTTCTTTTCGATTTCAGACGACTTTGCAGAATAAGTTTTCACAGTAGTTCTTCTATTAATTAGACATTTTGCACGTAAAAATAGCAGCTACGTACGTATATTGTCAAGGAGAATTTTGGAAAAAGCTCAACTAGTCTCCAGTTGCTTTTTCAAAATCTTTTTTACCCCTGTAAATTTAAAGGTAATTTCCTGTGTTTTCTTAGATAAATCAACGTTTGCTGTACCACCATTTTTTAATTTTCCAAATAAAATTTCATTAGCAATTGCTTGTTTAATTTTATTATCAATCACTCTATCTAGCGTTCTTGCGCCATTATTGGAATCAAAGCAAGTTTCTACAAAATATTTTTTTACAGCTGGGGTGACGGTAAGGCGTACCTTCTTATCTGCAAGTTGCGCACCGAGTTCTTTTAAGTTCTTAGAAACGATTTTCTCTATGATGCCATCTATCGGATTAAATAATATTATATTATCAAGCCTGCTACGAAACTCTGGACTGAATGTTGCATTTATTGCATCCATGTTGATAATTACTTTACTGTCTTTGTTATTTTCATTAAACCCAATTGCTGCTTTTTCTTTTTCTGCGACTACATTGGTGGTTAAAATTACCATAGTGTGAGTAAAGTTGATATTTTTACCAGTGCTATCAGTTAGCGTGCCTTCATCCATTATTTGTAATAGTAAATTAAAAATTTCCGGATGAGCTTTTTCTATTTCATCGAATAATACTACGGAATAAGGATATTTGTTCACTTCTGAAGATAGCATGCCGCCCTGATCAAACCCTACATATCCAGGTGAGCTGCCTAGTAGTTTTGATAATGAACTCGGTTCAGAAAATTCAGACATATCAAACTTCAGTAACTTCATATTACAGAGCGTAGCTAATTGTTTGGCAAGTTCAGTTTTACCAACACCAGTAGGCCCTGCGAATAGATAGCAACCCGTTGGTCTATTGCCTTTACGCAGACCAGCACGTGAGAGTTTAATGCTAGCACAAAGGCTTTCTATAGCTTCATCCTGTCCAAAGATACATTTTTGTAAATTGCTATCAAGCGCTTTTAGCTGCGCGATTTCATTTGATTCCATATTAATTTGTGGAATATTTAAAAGACTGGATAATAAGTGTTCAATATCTTTGTCAGTGATAGTAATTTTTTGTTTTTTTGTATTTATTATTGTGCTTCTAGAGCCAGCTTCATCAATAAGGTCAATTGCTTTATCTGGTAGGTGACGGTCGTTAATATAACGTGCAGATAGGTGTACGGCAGCTTTTAACGCGGCGTCAGTGTAAGTAACATTATGATGTGCTTCGTAATACCCTTTAAGACCTTGTAATATAGCAAGAGATGCTTCCTCATCTGGTTCTGTTACAACTATTTTTTGAAAACGACGCACAAGTGCCGCGTCTTTTTCAAAATGATTCGTGTATTCTTTAAAAGTTGTAGATCCAATACAACGTAATTCCCCCTTAGCTAGAGCCGGTTTTAAAAGGTTGCTTGCATCTAGTGCACCTGTAGTGGTTGACCCCGCTCCTATAATAGTGTGTATTTCGTCAATGAATAAAATAGCATTCTTGTTCTTTTTTAGCGCTTCTAGTAAATTTTTGATTCTTTCTTCAAAATCACCTCGAAATTTTGTACCAGCTATTAAACTACCTATATCTAGCGAGTAAATTACTGCGTCTTTTAGTAAGCCTGGTACATCTTTTTTGACTATTCTGATAGCCATTCCTTCGGCAATGGCAGTTTTGCCTACTCCTGGTTCACCAATTAAAATAGCATTATTTTTTTTCCTGCGGCATAAAATTTCAATAGTGCGTTGGATCTCAGCTTGTCGCCCAATTAAACAATCAATAGCATCTGTATCTGCACGTTCATTCAGGTTTACACAGTATTTTTCTAAATCACTTTGTTCGTCTGCTTGTTTTGAGTCTATTGACGGCTTAATATCAATTTTAGGCTGCCGGTCTTTTGTTACGCTTTCAACTAAGGATATTTGTGCATTATCTTTTTCAGAGGAAGAGGAGGTGATAGATTGATCAAGTCTTTTGATATAAGTTAGTATATCATGGCGACTTAAATTAGATTCTTTTAAACATAAAAGAGCGTAAGCTTCATGCTCGAAGAAGAATTCTGCAAGTACGTGCACTCCTGTTATAACTCTTTGTCCACTAGCTTGGCTATGTAGCGCGGCACGTTGAATTATAAGCTGAAAACCAGCTGTGGGTTTTGCTTCTTTTGAGTTATCGTCAACGAGATCAATTAAGTCGTGTTCAATATAGTTTTTGAGTCTAGTAGTTAGTAGTTCTATTGCTACACCATTTTCAATTAAAGCTTTTTGAGCATCTTCATCGTAAATAAGCGCTAGCAACAAATGTTCATAGGTTGCATATTCATGTTTTTTTTCCGTAGCTATTGATAACGCTTCTCTTAAAGTATGTTCTAGATTATGTGAAAGCATGCTTGTAACTCCTCCTATTTTTTTCTAAGTATAACAGGAGCTGATTATATTTTTATACTAAAACACGCGTTATAAATAAATTAGTCTCTGTTTTAACTAAACTTTGTGGTATGAGTTCGTATTATTCCATGCTAAACTTGGTAATTAAATTTTTGAAGAAGATTATGAGTCAAAAAGCATCAAATAAAATCTTTATAGTACTTGCTGTATTGTTGGTTACTTTAGCCGGGGCAAGGTTTTATGTTAACTATAATTCAGAGGGTACAGAGAAAGCTCTTAGGACCGATGTAAAAGTTATGCTCTATTCTAAAACTGGATGCGGATATTGCGATAAGGCAAAAGCCTTGCTTCAGAGTAGAGGGATCCCTTACGAAGTAGTTGAATTGACAAACAATAAAGACTTGATTATAAAATTAGTTAACCAGACTGGACAAAACACTGTGCCTTATGTATTTGTGAACGATGAGTTCATTGGAGGCTATCAAGATCTTCAAGAACTTGATAAAGCGGGTGAGCTTTAAAATTATTATTGAATATTAGAAATTAGAGAGATAAATATGGCATACGTACCAATCGTTGTAGAACAAACATCAAAAGGCGAAAGGTCTTATGATATTTATTCACGCCTTTTAAAAGAAAGAATTGTCTTTGTGTGTGGTGAATTTGAAGATCAAATGGCCAATGTAATTGTTGCGCAATTACTATTCTTAGAAGCTGATAATCCAGAGAAAGAAATATATATGTATATTAATTCCCCTGGCGGCGTTGTGAGCTCAGGATTGGCGATTTACGACACTATGCAATATATAAAACCTAAAATTGCTACATTATGTATAGGCCAAGCTTGTTCAATGGGCGCCACTATTTTATTAGCTGGAGAAAAGGGGATGCGTTACGCGCTACCTAATAGTAGGGTGATGATACACCAACCACTTGGTGGTTATAGAGGTCAAGCAACTGACATTGAAATTCACGCAAGAGAAACTATGAAAGTTAAAGCTTTATTGCATGAAATATATGCAAAACATAGTGGTAAGAGTGTAGCGCAAGTGGCAAAAAACATGGAAAGAGATAATTTTATGTCGCCAGAAGAAGCAAAAGATTTTGGCTTAGTGGATAAAATCATTCAAAGCAGAGATTTAATTTTAGTAAAGAAGTAGGGTTTTACTTTTTATTAAATAGCTGATAAAAACAAATATATAGTTACTAAAATTAGGGTTAAATAATGGCAGAAGAGTCTGATAAAAAATCACTGCATTGTTCATTTTGCGGTAAAAATCAGTTTGAAGTAAAAAAACTTATAGCTGGGCCAACGGTATTCATTTGCGATGAATGTATAGAAATTTGTTTGGATATTATTAAAGAAGAAGCCAATGAAAAAACTGAAGAAATGGTTTCTTCAATTCCTAAACCTAAGGATATTTGCAGCATTTTAGATGATCATGTGATTGGTCAAGATCGTGCAAAAAGGGTGTTGTCAGTTGCGGTGTATAACCATTATAAACGCTTGGAAGATATTGCTTCTTCTCAAACAGATGATGTAGAATTAGCAAAATCTAATATTATGCTGATAGGCTCTACTGGTTCAGGTAAGACACTGCTTGCTCAGACTCTTGCTAAAATTCTTGACGTGCCATTTACCATGGCCGATGCAACAACTCTCACAGAAGCTGGGTACGTTGGTGAAGATGTAGAAAATATTTTACTACGTTTATTGCAAGCAGCTGAGTTTAATGTTGAGAAAGCACAGAAAGGCATTATTTATATCGATGAAATTGATAAGATTGCTAAAAAATCCGAAAATGTATCAATTACTCGTGATGTTTCTGGAGAAGGGGTGCAGCAGGCATTACTAAAAATCATGGAAGGTACAGTTGCGTATGTTCCGCCACAAGGAGGCAGAAAACATCCTCAGCAAGATTTTATTCAGATTGATACATCAAATATATTATTTATATGTGGTGGTGCTTTTATGGGCATTGAAGGTATTATCTCGGCTAGAAGCGATAAAAGTTCGATCGGTTTTGCAGCTAATGTAAAATCAAAAGAAGAAATACGTCATAGTGATATTTTAAAAGATTTACAAGTGGAAGATATTATTAAATTCGGTATGATTCCAGAATTTATAGGTCGTATTCCCGTAGTAGCTACATTAAAAGAGCTAGATAAAGCCGCTCTGATTAATATTTTAACTGAGCCTAAAAATGCTATCGTTAAGCAATATAAAAAGCTTTTTGCACTTAATGATGCAGAATTAAATTTTACAGACGATGCTTTAGAAGCAGTGGCAGAGAAAGCATTGAAAAGGCACACTGGCGCCAGAGGACTAAGGTCAATCCTTGAGGACTTATTACTTGAAGATATGTATAATTTCTCAGAGTTAGAGAATAAGCAAATCACTTATAATAGAGGAGTTGTTGAGAATGGAGATGCTGCAACAATAAAAGCTAAGAAGCCTAGTAAAGTTGCTACTAGCACTTCTAAAAAACGTATAGCTGTTTAGTCGTGGTTGCGCTTAGTTCTGCCGAAAGAGAATCTCGTTTAAAGCAATTTGTGGATCAATATTTTCCTCAGGCTAGCAGCTCTTTGGAGTCTATACTAGGTGATGCTGGACAGCGTAGCTATTATAGGATGGCGTTCCAAGGCAAAACATATGTAATTATGGATTGCCCACCATCTTATTGTAGTGTAGGGGCATTTGTGGATGTTGGGATTTATTTGCAAAAAAAAGCATTTTCTGTTCCACAAATTATTCATAAAGATATTGAGCAGGGTTTTTTAATTCTAGAGGATTTTGGTCCTTTAAGTGTAAAAAATTATCTTTTAGGCGGCGCTGGTCAAGGAGCTTCTGAGCATCAAACAATATATCATTTAATTATTGATTTGTTAGTTTCGTTACAGTCTGAGGAACCGCCATCCGGTTTGGTGTCCTATGATAATGAATTATTATT
Organism: uncultured Rickettsiaceae bacterium; assembly: GCA_905479885.1. GTDB lineage: Bacteria > Pseudomonadota > Alphaproteobacteria > Rickettsiales > Rickettsiaceae > Megaera_A. Next base: position 19,889 of record CAJQOE010000047.1, read on the forward strand.
ATCGGAGCTTAAATTATTTGTTGATTGGTATATACCTCATGCCTATGGCCGTGAAGTTCATGTACACGAGCTTGAAGAATTCATGGAAATTTGGCTAAATATATTAGAGTCACAAGCACCAATGCCAAGTAGTATGGTGTTGCGTGATTATCATGTAGAAAATATGATGTATTTAGAGGAGCGTAAATCAATAAAAAAACTTGGGTTATTAGATTTTCAAGACGCTTTAACTGGTTCGCCAATTTATGATCTAGTATCTGTGTTAGAAGATGCAAGAATACAAGTCCCACGTTCAGATGCTTTACGATACGTAGAATATTTTTCTAAAAAGAAAGAAATAGATATAGAGAAGGTATTATTAAATTATCATATTTTAGGGGCACAAAGGAATAGTAGAATTTTAGGAATATTCGCTCGTAAAGCTGTAAGAGACCACGATGCTAGTTATTTACAATATATTCCTAGAGTACTCAAGTATTTAGAATATGATTTATCATATGTAGCGCTTGCGCCGTTAAAAGATTGGTTAGATAAATTAGGAATTAGAGTATGATTGATACAATAATGTTATTTGCAGCGGGTCTAGGAAATCGTATGCGACATCTTACAGAAAACAGCCCTAAAACTTTGATTCCTATTTTAGGCAAACCAATGTTGCATCATGCTCTTGAATTGTGTAAATCATACCCTTTTAAAAAAATAGTAATTAATACGCATTATTTACATGAAAAAATTGTAGAATCTATTGAAGATTTTAAAGAACAAAATCCGGACTTTCCCGAGATAATAGTTATTTATGAAGATGAATTGTTGGAAACTGGTGGGGCAATAAAAAATGCTATAGAGATATTGGGTGATGAGCCAATATTTACGCTAAATACCGATATTGTGTTACAGTCTAAGAATAATCTTTTTAAGGATACGGAAAAGAAGTGGGATGCAGATAAAATGGATTTTTTATTATTAATGCAGCCATATAATAATGCAGTTGGCTATGCAGGGCATGGTGATTTTGATCTTGATGCTGAAGGTAAATTACATAGACCAGATAAGACAGAAAATTATGAATATATGTACGCTGGACTACAAATTCTAAAACCTCAAAAAGTAGCCAGACATCCGCTTAGAATCTTTTCACTGCGAGAATATTATTTAAATAGTGAAAAGGTGGTTGGTTTAAGGGCAAAAAATGTCCGTTGGTATCATGCAACAACACCAGAAGATTTAATTAGCATAGAAATGGATATGCTATCGTATAACGATGAATAGTAGTGCTAAAAAAGAAATATGATACAATGAAACTTGATTGGAGTAATCAGCAATTAACCAGAGATAAACTAGCAAAAAAATTAAAGGATTTAAGGCAAGAAGAGTGGCTAGAGTTCAAGGAGCTTAATTTAGAGAGTAACAAGTTAGAGTCCATAGATGGAATTGAGTTTCCTGACGGATTAGAGAAGCTTTTATTATTTCAAAATTCATTACCCTCTGTGGATAATGTTATGTTCCCGGGGAGTTTGAAAGAGCTTGATTTGGGTTGCAATCGTTTAACTTCCATAGATAAAGCTAAGTTCCCTGAAGGATTGGAAGCATTATATTTATATGCTAATAACCTAACTTCTTTAGACAATGCTATTTTCCCTGCGGGGCTTCAAATACTTAGTATAGCTAGTACTTACCTAACCTCTGTAATAAACATTAAATTGCCTAAGGGGCTAAAAGAATTTATTGCAGGAGGGCTCCCTATTGCCAGTAGCGAAAAAGAGCTGTATGAAAAATATATGCTAGAAATGGCGGTGTGTAATAATGATAAAAGTTCATTGCAAGATTCCTTATCGCAGGAAGAAATTATAGAAGATATGTATGCGCCATTTAATGACGGATCTAACTTAGACCTTAGCTAGGCTACTTTTTTAATTTAAGTAACTGCGTATGACTTTACTTAATGGCAGCAG
>CAJQOE010000048.1 GCA_905479885.1 uncultured Rickettsiaceae bacterium
TTGGCCCTTCTACAATCGCATCTACTGGGCATGCTTCTTGGCATAAACCACAATATATACATTTTGTCATATCAATGTCGTACCTGGTGGTACGGCGGCTACCATCAGCACGCTCTTCTGCTTCAATTAAAATTGCTTGAGCCGGACAAATGGCCTCACATAATTTACAAGCAATACAACGCTCTTCCCCGTTGGCATAACGACGTAATGCATGCTCGCCTTTAAAACGTGGGCTAATTGGACTTTTTTCGTATGGATAATTAATCGTCACTTTTGGCTTAAAGAAATACTTTAAAGTTAAAGCCATTCCAACCAATATTTCATATAACGCAAAAGTCTTTATATATTTGATCATTACTTCTACCCCGGCAAATTATCAGTTATCATCAAAAGTGATGCTACTAAAACTACCCAAAATAACGTCAATGGCAAGAAAACTTTCCAACCAATACGCATTAATTGATCATATCTATAACGCGGCAATGTTGCTCGTATCCACAAAAATACAAATAATAAAAATGTAACTTTCACAACGAACCAAACAAGGCCAGGTACTATTTCTAGAAATCCAATATTAAATGGTGGTAGATATCCACCCATAAAGAAAGTAACAGTGATTGCACTAACTAAGATCATATTGGCATATTCACCAAGGAAGAATAGAGCAAAGCTCATAGATGAATATTCCACATTATACCCAGCTACTAGCTCGGCTTCTGCTTCTGGCAAATCAAACGGCAAACGATTTGTTTCTGCTAATACCGAAATAAAAAACACTACGGCCATTGGCGCCAGTAATAATTGGATCCAAGCTGGCATAGTTCTTTGATATTCAACAATTTCAGATAAATTTAATGTGCCAGTCACTAGTAAAACCGTAACTATCACAAGCCCCATTGAAACTTCATAGGAAATCATCTGAGCTGAGGATCTAATCGCTCCTAAAAAGGCATATTTAGAATTACTAGCCCAACCAGCCATAATAATTCCATAAACACCAAGAGATGATACTGCTAAGATATATAATACACCAACATTGATATCAGCCAACACAAGCCCCTTGCTAAAAGGTATAACGGCCCAGCCAATTAAACTTAAAATAAATGTTATCATCGGCGCGATAATAAACACAACTTTACTGGCGTTAGTTGGGATAATAATTTCTTTGAACATCAATTTTACAGCATCTGCGATTGGCTGCAGTAATCCCATTGGACCAACCACGTTCGGACCGCGGCGCATTTGCATCAAACCAATTACTCTACGCTCAGCGTAAGTTAAGTAAGCTACGCACAATAATAAAGGCAAAGTGATCAACAAAATTTTAGCCACAATAAATAATATCGAAAATCCATATTCAATTAATAAATCCATCATAGTGCCGCCTCTTCAGACTTTTGCGCTTGCACACATTTTGCCATAGTTACCGAGGATCTACTAATAGGATCAGTCATATAATAATTTGTTAGCACATCTTCTAATGGCTTTTTAAGCAATTTTGTTGAAGATTTAAATGCTATGAAATTCGTAGGAATTACCGTACCTATATTAGCGAATACTGCGTTTTCTTTTGCTAGCATATTACGTACATCCGCAAGGTTTTTGAAAGGCATACCAAGATCTAATTTATCAGCCAAATGTGTAATTATATCCCAACTTTCTTTAGCCGAGCCTAGAGGTGATATCGCCGCACGCGCATATTGTGGACGCCCTTCCATATTAACAAAAATTGCATCTTGTTCCGTGTAAGCAGCTTCCGGTAAAATAACATCTGCGCGATCAGCCGCCTTATCACCATGATGCCCTTGGTAAATAACAAAACAATCTTGATCTATCAAACTCATATCAAAATCATCAGCACCTAATAAATAAAGCACTTTGACTTTTTTATCCTTTGCTTGCTTTAAAATTTCCTCGGTACCGTTACCTGATTTACCATAAATAAAGCCAACATCAAGACCACCCACCATAGATGCGTGATTATGCAATATATTAAAACCATTCCAGTTTGCACTGACTATGTTATATTTTTTGGCTATCTCGTGTGCCAAAGCTAATATTGCGTGCCCATCAGAACGCGATAAAGCAGCATCACCAATAATAAGCATTGGATAGTTAGCAGCCTTTAAGCGCCTGGTAAACTCTCCTTTACCAGATAAAATTTCTTCTAGTATAGAAACATCATTACCAAGATCTTCTATAGCATATGTCTGGTCACTAATCTCTCCAACTCTTGCAATATGCATATCACCAGAACGCACCCTTTGACCAATTCTAGCATTCAAAACTGGCGCTGCTTTACGCAAATTAGCTCCAACCAATAAACAGACATCCGCATTAGCAGCATTTGCTATGCCCGTATTAAACAAATAGTTACTTCTGCTAGTTGTATCTAATTTATAACCAAACTGGTTAGCATCAACTTTATCAGATCCAAGGTTAGACAACATCTTTTTTAGTAAAAACATTGATTCTACGCCAGTGGTGCTACCTGCAACTGCTGCAATTTCATCACCTTTAACGGCATTAATCTGCTCAACAATATATTCTATAGATTGCTCCCAACTAGCTGCTAGTAATTTACCATTTTTGCGAATATACGGAACATCTAAACGCTGAACTTTTAAGCCATCACAAGCAAACCGCGCTTTATCTGAAAGCCATTCTTCATTTATATTCTCATTCAATTTAGGCAAAATACGCATCACTTCAAGCCCCCTTGAATCGATCCGTATGTTTGAACCAAGCGCATCCATAACATCTATTGATTCAGTTTTTTCAAGCTCCCAACTCCTAGCATTAAATGCATATGGTTTTGATGTTAGCGCCCCAACTGGACAAAGATCAATAATATTGCCTGAAAGCTCAGAAGTCAGAGTTTTTTCTAAATAGCTGGTGATTTCCATATGCTCACCACGATTAATCGCACCTATTTCCTGTACACCAGCAACTTCGGTTGCAAAACGAATACAACGTGTGCAGTGAATACAGCGGGTCATTTGTGTTTTCACTAAAGGGCCTAGATTTTTATCTTTAACAGACCTTTTATTATCTGAATAGCGACTTCCACCTTTACCATATTTAAAAGCTTGATCCTGCAGATCACACTCTCCCCCCTGATCACAAATTGGACAATCAAGCGGGTGGTTGGCAAGCAAAAATTCCATCACCCCTTCACGTGCTTTTTTTATTTTTGGAGTATTAGTTTTAATTACCATACCTTCAGATACTGGCATTGCGCATGAGGCAATTGGCTTGGGAGCTCTTTCCATCTCAACAAGGCACATTCGACAATTTCCTGCAATCTTTAATCTTTCATGAAAGCAAAAATGGGGTACTTCTATTCCTGCATGCTCGCAAGCCTGCATCACGGTCAAACCTTCTTCAACCTCGATTTCGTTGTCGTCAATAGTTAACTTTGGCATGTATTTTTAGCTATTTAGTCGTATCAAACAGTATCATAACCAACACACAGCTGAAAACCAACGTTTTTTTAACAGTTTCGCTTTTTAACCACTCCTATTGCGTTATACTTGACAAAAATAATACTTGAGGTAGCATTGCAAGCAAACTAAACAAATCCAAAACATAACGATAATGTCCCTAATAAACTGCAAAAGAGTTTTACTCAAAGTCTCAGGCGAATCCTTAATGGGTGATAAAAAATTTGGTCATGATGTTGACACTCTTACGGCTATAGCAGAAGACATAAAAGAAGTATGCAACCTAGGCATCCAAGTATGTGTTGTGGTAGGCGGCGGCAATATTTACCGCGGGACAGATGCTTCTATACTGGGTATGGAAAGAGCCTCAGCGGACTATATGGGCATGCTAGCAACAGTGATTAATGCAATTGCGCTACAAAATGTTATGGAAAAAAATGACATCTATACCAGAGTACAATCAGCCATACCCATGATGAGCATATGCGAACCTTTTATCAGACGTAAAGCCAGAAGGCATATGCAAAAAAATAGAGTAGTCATTTTTGCCGCTGGTATTGGTAACCCATTTTTTACCACAGATAGCGCCGCGGTACTAAGAGCAATAGAAATGAATTGCGACTATTTGTTCAAAGGTACCAATGTTGATGGAGTTTATGATACAGACCCCAAAAGCAATCCAAACGCCAACAAGCATGATGAAATTACATATACTGACGTATTAAAAGACAATTTAAAAGTTATGGATATGGCGGCTATTGCCGTAGCTAGAGAAAATAATTTACCCATAAAAGTTTTTTCTATAAAACAACGCGGCAACTTTGCTAGGGTATTGCAAGACCAAGGTGAATTCACAATTATAAGAGGAAATTAATGGATCAGGATCAAAAAAATTTACTAACCGACAAAATGAATAAAGCTCTAGCTGTTTTAGACAAGGAGTTCAGCGGCCTACGTACCGGTAGAGCGTCAGCTAATCTACTAGACCCAGTAGTTATCGAAGCTTATGGAAGCAAAATGCCCTTATCTCAAGTAGGTACTGTTGCAACGCCAGATGCAAAAACCATAACTGTTCAAGTGTGGGACAAAGCAATGGTTAAAACAGTTGAAAAAGCGATAGCTGATGCTAATCTTGGTCTAAATCCAAGCTCTGATGGTCAATTAATTCGTATGAATTTACCACCACTAAGCGAAGAGCGTAGAAAAGAACTAGCAAAACTTGCCCATAAATACGCTGAAAATACAAAAGTTGCATTACGTAATATCCGCCGAGATGGCATGGATGCTCTAAAGAAAATGGAAAAAGACAATGTAATCTCTAAAGACGAACACCATGATCACGGTGAAGAAATACAAAAACTTACAGATGAATTTATTAAGAAAATTGATGCATCTACAAAAACAAAAGAAGAAGAAATTCTAACTATTTAAATTTTAAAAATTAAGACTAATTTTAATATTAAATTAGTCTTAATTTGTACAATCACTCTATTTTTCTTCGCCAGAAGCAGTCATACCCATTATATTATAACCTGAATCGACATAATGAATTTCTCCAGTCACCCCGTTTGCTAGGTTACTTAAAAGATATACAGCAGCTCCAGCAACATCTTGCTGTGTAGTGTTTCTCTTTAATGGCGCAGTGTTTTCATGCATTCTAAGCATTGATTTAAAATCACCTATACCGCTAGCAGCTAGTGTTTTAATCGGCCCCGCAGAAATAGCATTAACACGAATATTATTAGGCCCCATATCATGAGCAAGATATTTTACACTTGTTTCAAGAGCCGATTTTGCTAATCCCATTACGTTATAATATGGGATAACTTTTTCAGCACCATAATAACTTAAAGTCAATATAGAACCACCGTCACTCATTAAAGGCTCTGCCCTTTTAGCCAGAGCAGTTAGGGAATAACAGGAAATATTCATTGAATTTAAAAAGTTGGGTAAGCTAGTATCAATATATCTGCCACGCAACTCATCTTTATCGGCAAACGCTATACCGTGGATGATGAAATCAATTTTCCCCCATTTTTTACCAACTGTCTCAAACAACCTGTCCATTGAACCTTCATCAGTAACATCACATTCTTCAACAAAATCACACCCTATTTCTTCTGCAAGCGGCATTACTCTTTTTTCAAGGACTTCTCCTTGATAAGTAAGAGCTATCTCAGCGCCATGCTCTTTTGCTAGTTGAGCAATCGCCCAAGCTATAGATAATTTATTTGCTACACCAGTAATTATACCTTTTTTACCAGCAAGTAATTTTGTTGAAACATCTGTCATAAAAAAACCTTTAAGTTAACTATACATGTAATGTTAATTTGTATATCATCGAACAAGATTTTGTACAAGCGGTTTCATAATGTTTTTAAATAGGAAAATATCATTCGTAGCAGGGATAATTTGCGGGCTGTCTTTTGCTCCTGTGTATTTTATTCCTGGTATCTTTACGCTCTCAGTATTATGCGCTCAAATATCTGCTGCAGCAAACTATAAACAAGCTGCTAAATTTGGATATTTATTCGGCTTCGGATTTTTCTTGAGCACTCTATATTGGATTTCTTTTGGAGTAAGCGTTTATATTGAGCAATTTTGGTGGGCAATCCCATTTGCTTTATTTGGTCTACCCGCCTTCCTAGCTTTATTTATTAGTGCACATAGCGCCCTAGCTTGGCTATTTAGAAAAACTTATTTATACCATTTTATATTTTGCTGCATATGGCTATTTACTGAATGGCTAATGTCATGGATATTCACTGGCTTGCCCTGGGGAATGCTAGGATATGCATTTTCTATTTCAGATATTATGATCCAACCGGCTAGTATCTTTGGTATACTGGGCTTAAGTTTTATTGCCTTATATGTTGGGTCTAGCTTATTCAGCAAAAAAGCTCTATTCCCTAGGCTAACCACTTCTATTATCCTCTGTGTTATGATGATTATATTTGGTTATAATCGTTTGCAACAAAATCCCACGGAATTTAGCGAACTAAAAATACGTATAGTACAACCATCTACTCCACAAACTGAAAAATGGGCTCCCGAAACTTTCTGGAAAAATCTCAATGACCAAGTAGAACTGTCACAAAAACCAGGTGATCCAGATATCATCGTCTGGTCAGAAGCAGCTCTTACTGCGCCTTATTACTATAAACCAATACATAATAGCCTAATGTCTATATTTACCAAAGATAGACAAGTTATTTTATCTGGCGGAGTAAACGACAACGCTAAACAGGGCGACGAGTATGAAATTTATTCATCACTAATTGCCATTAATAGTGATGGAAAATTATTATTTGATTACCATAAATCACATCTAGTTCCATTTGGTGAGTACATGCCTCTTGCCAACTACATACCAATAAAAAAACTAACACCTGGTATACTCGCTTATACCCCAGGAACTCGTAAAATTATGCACCTTAAACCCTTTCATTTATACATACATCCTCTCATATGCTACGAATCTATTTTTGCAGAGGAAGTCAAAATATCTAACTCGGAAGCTGATATAATACTCAATGTAACTAATGATGCCTGGTATGGGAGCTCCTCTGGGCCATATCAACATTTTGAAATTAGCCGTGTGCGTTCTGTTGAAAATGGCTTGCCCATGATCCGTGCTGCCAATAATGGTATATCAGCTATTATTGACCCAGTTGGCAGAACATTGCATCGCCTTGAACTCAATCAAGTAGATATCCTGGATGGCAACATGCCTTTAAAATTATTACTACCAACTATTTATTCAGAATGGGGGAATTTAGCACTATCTCTTTGGGTACTCTTCGTGCTAATATTACAATCAATGATTGCCTTATTATACCTAAGGTTTCCTAAAGGTTAGAATTTACTTGTAAGGATTGCTTAATAAAGGTAGTATCGCAAATGAATTGAGGAAAAATAGTAGCATTACACATTATGTCTGAAAACACAGAGACAAGGGGCAGGGCTGACAACGTAGATAAGCTCGTCAGCCGTCGTTTAAAAACGCGCAGAATGATGCTAGGCCTCAGTCAACATGACTTGGGAAAAGCAGTAGATGTAAGCATTCAACAAATACAAAAATACGAAAAGCTACAAACCGCATTTCTAGTGGAAAATTATTTGCTTTTTCAAGGTTCTTAAAAGTACCAGTCACTTATTTTTATAATAACAGCGATGATAGCAGCAATTTAATAGGAGCTATTTTTGCAGAAGATGCAGCTATATACGATGCTGACGACCAAAACGCTGTAACAGAAAAAGAAATAGTCTCGCTAGTGAAATCATTTACTGAAATTAAAAACCCTCAAAGCCGAAAAAAAATAATAGAGCTTGTAAAGACAATGGCATAGGCTAACAGTTTGTTAGCCCGCCCATCTCTAGTGGATAATTATTACTATCTACACCCTTGCAACTGATTGATCATTTTTAAATATTTCGTACAAAACAAATCCCAACTACTAGACTCATCATTACTCAATGCCCAGTTTTCAGATTCTAGTTGTATAATGTTTTTATTAAACTTTTTATATGATTTTAAATTTTGAGCACTATCAATTACAATACATTGTGCTATATCAGTATTTAATACATACTCTAAATTTTCTAAATCCTTTAAACTAGAATTAGATTTTTGATATAATTTAATAATTTGTGCATCAGCATCTGTAAAAAAATGCGCCAGACTATCACTTAATATCACCAACTCTCCGACAGATTTTAATTCATTCTCTTTTAACTGCATAAGAGAGGTAATTTTCGCTTTGATTTTATTCTGACTAGCAAGAATATTATATTCAAGCTCTGGGAATTCCTTTAATAAGATCTCTGAAAGCTCAGCATGTAATGCTAGTATATTTTTAAGGTCCAACCAAAAATGCCAATTTTTTTGGCCATTTTCATCCAAAAAATTTATAGATTTTAATTCACTAAGTTTTACTATTTTACCTCCAAAATTTGTAAAGAGAAGACCAGCAAAACCATCAAAACTATCATCTATATAAACAAGAATTTTAGAATTAATAACTTTATCTTTGTCACTAGGACGCATTTGATAATGATGCGGGCAACCAGCTGATGCATCAATTGCTACAACTTCTGCAGCGCCTTCAGTCATCATAGAAATAATACTCGCAATCGGAGTAATACTCGTGACAATTTTAGGCTTCGCAGCAAATGCCACATTTACAAACAACACTAATATTAGTAGTAATATTTTATTTTTCACGATCATTTACCAATTTAATTAATTGCGAGCGGTTAAGCAAAAAATCACTTTCCACCCATGCTTTTTTTATCAAATCAAGAGCCACTCCCAATTCTTTGCCACCATAACCTAATGCTAATAAATCATCACCATTAACCGGACAAATAGGGGTATTTAACTTACTCAAATTATTATACAAATCATATATCAACGAAGGATTATTAGTTGTTAATGAGGCGTAAACAAAATACAGTGAATAAGCTTTTTCTTCAAGCCAAATATTCTTAAGCCTTGTAATAATTACGTTTACATCATCAACCTTTGTTAGCTCAAGCATTTTTATAATAACTCTTGCTTCTGCTCTCGAGAATTTTAAAGCTAATAGCTTGTTATACGCAATATCACTTGAACTAAATAGCATTGCATAAATAATCGGTAATTCTAAAGTTGTATCAAAAGACGCAGCTATTTTAAGAGCTTTTATATGCAAACTTTTATTATAATGACTAATTGGAAGTATTTGTCCTAAGATCCCTGCTGCAAACATGACATCTAAAATTTCAGCGCTATCAGGCAGGAGTAACAGCAAGTCTAATTCAGATTTTATCCGTTCACCAGACAATAATGGCAATTTATCTTTGTGAGTAATACAAGCAGCTAGAGCTGCTTCGTCTATCTGCTTGGCATAGCGACACGAAAACCTAAAGAAACGCAGTATGCGCAAATAATCTTCTTGAATCCTTTGCTCAGCATTGCCCACAAAAACAACTTTTTGCGCTTTTAGATCTGCAACTCCATCAAAATAATCATAAATTACATTTGTTATTGGACAATAGCTAAGGGCGTTAATGGTAAAATCTCTACGCGCTGCATCTTCTGCAAAATCATTTGAATAAACCACCTTCGCATGTCGTCCATCGCAATCTAAATCTGCGCGCAAGGTAGTAATTTCAAATGATTCATTTTTTATGATTGCTGTAACCGTGCCGAATTTAATCCCAGTTGGAATAACCTTAATACCATGTTGAGTAAGTAACTCAATAACCTTGTCTGGGACTAAATCTGTAGCAATATCTATATCTGAGCTAGCACGTCCTAAAAGCGCATCTCTAACAGCTCCGCCAACAAGCCTGGCTGATGCGCCTGATGCTTTTAACAGTTCAACAATCGTAAGAAAGTACTTAGAATTAATCTCTAGATGTCGTTCTAAAACCTTCATAATAATTATTTAATGCTATACTCTTGTTCTCTCTAGCAGCGTATTAAAAGTATTATTAGATACTTGATTTAATGTGACATTAGCCAACAAGCTTTGAATTAAATTCTGCACTAAACCAGCCGCCTCTACTAAATCTCCTTGAAACAAAGCAGTATTAGTATCCGTGGCTTTTTGAATATCAAGTTTATTAACTTCTCTAGCTGCTTCAGTTTTCTCTACTTCTAACTTAACTAGAATATCTACTTCACCACGTGAATCTATCTGCTTCTGCCGGGCCGCATCTAGCTCTACTGATGTGTACGTACCTTCTGGTGCTTTATGCATATTAATATAAGCAATAGTATCTGCTAATGCTCCCATGCCTGGGTATAAGAAACTTTCTTTGGTTTCATGGCGTGAAGACAAGGTAACTACGGTCTCATTAGGACCAGCATCAGAGGCATAATTATTAGTAACTAATTTTTCAACCAAGTTAGTTGTTTCTGTTAAATTAACTTTCACAAAATTACCATTAGCATCTACTTTAGTTAATGGATTAGTATATGGATCATTTCCACCAAATACATAGCGACCAGATCCATCTTGCATGCTCAACACACGTTCAATTTTTACTAACGCCCTATCTGCTATATCCAAATCTGTGCCAATAGTTTCAGAACTTGAAGACAACTCTACTTGAAACTGAACTACAGCATCATTAATCTCTTGTAAGGCTCTAGCATCATTACTCAATTTAGCAAATGTAATATCAACATTGACTTTACTACTCTCTGCAATCAGAAGAGTCCTCTGAGTACGATCATAAATATCTCCTAAGCCATCTGTTTCTAGTCCTACGCGTGAGTCATACTTACTTGCTGCACCACCCGAAGCTGCTTTTGTTGCATCCTGCAATTTGCTTGATAGTTCACTAATTTTACCACTATTTCTACCTAGTTGTGATCCTAATATAGACGAAGTACTAGTTAAATTTATAGCCATATCTTATCCTTTTTATCCAAATATTATATCTTGTGTTTTTGTATTGCTGCTCTGTATCATACTCAATAAATGTGCTAAGGCGTTCATTAATTGTGCTAGATCTAGCGCTCTTAAATATTCAGGTTCTC
>CAJQOE010000049.1 GCA_905479885.1 uncultured Rickettsiaceae bacterium
GTCTTAATTGTTCAGGCGCTATTATTTCAGTCATATTTTTTGGATCTCTTTTTTACAATAGTATAATATATTTTTATAAAGCAATTTTTCCAAAAGACTAGAAAAAACTTGTTTGACTCTAACTTATACTCATAATATAACATATGGTTTAATATATTTAATATTCTTGATGGGAGGTGTAGGTTTATTATGGTTGTTAATAGCTTAGGAATTGTCTTAACAATTCTAGTGATTACTATTCAAGTGTATGCATGGTATAAAATTTCAAGATATCAAAAGGAGATAGATGAAAAAAACATGCAATTAATGCAGTTTTATTTGGATTCAAGGTTCATAAACAAGTCTTTGGTGGATAGTTTGAAAGCGTCACATTCAATAAATTTTTGTAAGGATTTAATTGAACGTATTAAAGATTACTACCATTTAGAAGAAATAGTAATAATTGATTCTGTTACAAAAATTGCTGAAGTAAACAAAAACCTTAGCAAGGATACAAGTATTGCATTTACAAAAGAAGATATCAAGCCAATACTAAATCAATTAATAAGGCACGAAATTAAAGAATTTAAAATGATGAGTGGTGGTAAAGATTATATACTGCATATATCTAAACTATCTACAACAGCAAAAAGTGATGGGGTAATAATTTGCATTGAATCAACCCCTTCGTTGCTTAATAAACACGAAAAACTCGGTCTTGAAAACGCTTTGAATCTCTTAAAAAATAGATTGTTTTATGATTAGTAGCGTTATATGTTGATAGTATTATTTTCACTATAATTTCAAATTGCCAATGAAAGAAATAATTAATTTACCGCTTGGTCAAAAAGTAACTTATAAGTGTAAGTACGACAGTAATTTACTAGTTGGGATCCCCAGGAAATTATCTAGAGATACAATAAATTTACCAAATACATTGCCTTTTAAGGGTTTTGATGTATGGAATTGTTATGAAGTATCTTGGCTTAATAATAAGGGCAAACCATGTGTAAAAATTTTACAATTTATAGTACCAGCTGAGTCTGAATATCTTATTGAATCAAAATCAGTTAAATTATATCTAAACTCTTTCAATGGAACCAAATTTGGTCGTGACCAAGAGGTTCAGAAAATTATTCAAACAGATTTTAGCAATGTCGCTAGAAGTGAAGTAATGGTAAGGATGCATGACCTTAAGGATTTATGCGCAGAACCTATACATTCATTTGATGGCCTTAATATTGACGGATTGGATATAGAGATTACAGACTATGATGTAAATGCAAGTCTTCTAAAAACATTAAATGTAGACGATGTAGTCGTTGAAACTTTGTATTCTAATTTGTTAAAATCGAATTGTTTGGTTACTAATCAGCCTGATTGGGCTTCAGTGCAGATAAAATATCGTGGCAAACAAATCGAGCATAAATCACTGTTGCGTTATATTATATCCTTTCGTAATCATAATGAATTTCATGAGCAATGTGTTGAACATATGTTTAATGATATTATGCAGCAATGCGCGCCCGAAGAACTAACAATACATGCCAAATATACGCGAAGAGGTGGAATAGATATCAACCCTTATAGGACTAATCTAAGCTTAGATGTCACAAATATAAGTAAAACACGAGATATAAGGCAGTAAACTAGTTGGTGATGCTATGGTGGATATTGTAATATAAACTCTTAAGGCTTGCATGCTATTAAATATTAAAGAGGTTAATGATGAGTTTACAATCAAAAAAAATAGAAGCTAGTATGTCTAAAAGCTCTAAAAATAATATCTTTGATTCGGATTACACAGAGGATGCAAAGCATGTTGTGGATAATTTAATTAACAGCACACAATCCACTATGTGTAGTACTTTACATAATACCAGTGATAACGAGAATTTAACGCATAAAATGGTTAAAAGGCTCTCTAGCAATATTAGTAATGTGTTTGAGCATAATATGCAATTAGGCCAAGGGGTTTTGCAATGTAAAACTGCTGGCGACGTTATCGATTTTCAACGCAAATTATTTGAATGTAATTTTAAGCATAATATGAAATTATGCATGGATTTAGCTCATGATATACAAAAAATAGCTAATCATAATGTTAGAAATTCAACACAATCTGTTAATAAGAACATTAAATGCTTGACTGATTAATTCCATCCCAGCGCTTTATCAAAGCAGTATTAATATCAAAAAGATCAAGTACTCTTGTTACTGAATGAATAATAATATCATTTAAGTTGGCTGGCTTATTATAAAAGGCAGGTACTGGCGGGCAAATTGCTACTCCAATACGACTTAATTTTAACATGTTTTCTAGGTGAAGTGCGTGTAATGGCGTTTCCCTTGTCATTAAAACTAATTTTTTCTGTTCTTTCATAACAACACTAGCTGCGCGTGCGATTAAATTATCCTCATAGCCGTTAGCAATAGCAGATAATGTTTTCATGCTGCAAGGCGCAACTATCATTCCATTAGTTACAAATGAACCGCTAGAGATGCAAGCACCAATGTCAGCTGGACTATATGAATAATCTGCCATGTTTTTGACATCTTGTAGAGAATAATCAGTTTCTGTGGTTATTGTTAGGTTAGCAGCTTTTGAAACAATCAAGTGTGACTCAATTTTCAATTCACGTAATATATGCAATAATTTAATGCCATATATAGCTCCCGAGCTACCAGAAATACCAATAATGATTTTTTTAGAAATTTTGTTTTTATGCATCATGTAAAAAACACTTTTAATACAGTTTGTTTTCTAATATTCTATAAGTTGGTAGGCAATTTATATTGCGTACCTATCTAAACTAAAATCTAAGGGTAAAATCATGAAATCTCATATTGATTCTTTAAAGCAAAAACACACTGAATTAGAACGCAGCATAAAATCCGCAAATGATAATCACCTACCAGACACTACAATTAATAAGCTAAAAAAGCAAAAACTTTTATTAAAAGAGAAAATTACAAAATTAGAGAAGCTCTAAAAGAACGTCATCAATTTCAAGGTTAATCTACCAAACTTGCGTTGCTGTGCAGGGTTAAGTTGTGAGTTAAATGTTATAATTTATTATAATGATGAAATTAGTGCTTGATCTTTTGATGTAATTTTGTATTTTACTAAATAGCATAAATTAAGTGCCGTGATTGAGCGTTTGTTCAATCAATTAGTTTAGGTTCTTGTTTTTAGAGCGGGTGTAGCTCAGGGGTAGAGCGCTACCTTGCCAAGGTCGAAGTCGAGAGTTCGAATCTCTTCACCCGCTCCATTTCAACAATAAGTGGTAAAACTTATGTTTAAAAAATTGGACTTTCCTGCAGTAATCGCATTAATTTTCTTACCACTAACCTTGATAGTACTTGGAATATTGTACCTAATTGATTATCAACTAGGTTGGTTAGAAATATTATTATTTATTTCTGGATACTATATATCTAATATTACAGTTGGTATCGGCCTGCACAGATTATGGTCGCATGATACTTATAAAACCAATAAATATGTGGAATTTATATTGGCAGTTTTGGCTGCTGGTACTTTGCAAGGCCCTGCATTATCCTGGGCTTCGAATCATTTTAAACACCATACTTTTACAGATACTGAAAAAGATCCTCATACACCTTTGAAATATGAAAATCGTATAAAAGGCTTTTTTTGGTCGCATATGGGATGGATGTTAGCTGGTAATGGTAGCTATAAATCCATAGACCGTATCACCATGGTTAAGCTTGGTAAAAATAAAATACTCAGATGGCAACTTAAACATTACTGGGTATTAGCGATTTCTATGAACACTATCATTCCCGCGATAGTTGGATATATTTTGGGTGGTACTATGCTTACAGCCTATGCTGGGTTTTTATTTATTGGACTTGGTAGAGCTTTACAGCAGCAGATAACATTCTTTGTAAATTCATTATGTCATTTTGTTGGTGAGCAACCCTATACTAAGGGTACATCTGGTGACGTTTGGTGGCTTGCTGTATTGCTATTAGGAGAAAACTGGCATAATTTCCATCATGCTTTCCCTTCAGATTACCGCAATGGTGCAAAAATGGTATCAAACGGATGTACATAAATGGATTATCTATCTTATGAGCAAATGTGGGCTTGCTTGGGATTTAAAGAGAACAGCTAAAGTCAGGGTGGATGCCAAAATATCACAAACAGTTGATCAAATTAATACTCTACGCAAAGAAAAATTAGAAGCAATGCAGCTAAAAGTAGACGAACTTGTAAGACTATATCAAGAGAAACGGGTAGAGCTAGAAGCTTCTTCTTTAGAGATGAAGTCTCAGATGTATAAGTCCTTTGCTAATATTCAGGATAATTTAAATAGCTTGGGTAGTCAGTTAAACGTACATCTTAGAAATTTTGACAACTCTTCTGATAAAATTATTAAAATAATCTCCAAAAAAGTTAAAAAAGTTGAGCTTTCTATGCAAAAAATCTATCAAGAAATAGAAAATCTCAAAACATTTATCTAATAGAAATTAAATAAAATTAGACCTGCTGTTTCTTTGTAAGGGTAGAAGATAAACAATTATATAGCATATAGTGGTGCGCTTTTTGCTTGAAGGATGAAATATTTTATCCTTCAAGCAATTGTGCTAAGTAACTATAATGCACCTACTTGAGATAGCGCAAAGAAATTATTCTAGATCCACAAATGCTGTTAATTCTTGGTTTTCCTTAGACTTATAGACATTTGTTTTATCTATAACAACAAACGTCCGGCTTTTAATTCCCTTATCAAAAAATCCTCCACCTAGCTGTTAAATAGTTTTGTTATACAAATTCCACTAAATACAATTGCAGCTACAATCTTTTCGACTAAATAAAAGCCTGCAGCCCTATACCTATATATTCTACTTTATTGTCATAAAATTGGCCATGTATTGATTTACCTCTATAATATTCTGCCAATAGTTGAACTTGTCTGTTAAATGATATAGCATTTTCAAGTTGAATACCTGCTTTTACAGAAACTCCAGGATAAAAATTGGCCATTTCTTTTACCTTTATATCAATACCAGCTACTGGCCTAAACTTGCCATTTAAGTAGGTATTACTCGATATGTACTCTATGCCTGCTTGAAACATGAGTGGTTTAATATATCCAGGATCATGGTGTATTATATACCCCCCGCCTCCATATAGCCTAAATTTATTGAATTCATAAGAGCCTATTAAATCTATCCCTTCATAACTAAGATTTATTCTTTCAATTTTCTTACCTTCTTTTGTAAGCATAAACTCATCACCCAAATGGGAGCTTAGATGATAAATCCTAGTTAATACAGAAAAATTATCTTGCCTATAAG
>CAJQOE010000050.1 GCA_905479885.1 uncultured Rickettsiaceae bacterium
GTTATATTATGAGTATAAGTTAGAGTCAAACAAGTTTTTTCTAGTCTTTTGGAAAAATTGCTTTATAAAAATATATTATACTATTGTAAAAAAGAGATCCAAAAAATATGACTGAAATAATAGCGCCTGAACAATTAAGACAATATATAAGTAGAATAGAACGACTCGAAAGTGATAAGTCCGATATCGCAGATGATATTAAACAAGTTTTTGATGAAGCAAAAGCTAATGGCTTTGATACAAAAATAATGAAACAAGTCCTAAAATTAAAAAAGTTAGATAAGGCTTCGCTAGCAGAACAAGAAGCAATATTAGATTTATACCGAGCTGCTCTTGAGATCTAGTTCAATTAAATCTAACTGGTCTATAAACACATAACAACAGACAATATTATATTGACTGTTGTCGTGATTATTGCTATAAACGCCTAAAGTATTATATTGGGATGTAGCTCAGCGGTAGAGCAACGGTTTTTGGTATCGTAGGTCGGAGGTTCGATCCCTCCCATCCCAGCCAGTGCTAGCACATAACCTCCACAACTTGCTCCATTTATCAATTAAATCAAAATCTAACCAGGTGCATTATAAAAATATCTAGGTATTTTTATTGCGTTTAATTAGTATGAAAACCAACTATTTTATATCAGAGAGAGCTGTTGAGAGTTTCTGTGCGTGCCTATAAATAGTACACAAAATTCCTTCTACATAACCTGTATATTATGTAACTTACCACCACACTAAGGATAACTAACAAGAACAAAGTAACGGTTTGATACATGCTGGGTATTTGATTATTGTATATGATAGTTATAACAGGTCTAATTAGAATATAAAAAGGATTAAATTCAAATAAAAATCTTTTATCGACTGGTATCATTTCTATAGGATATACGATTGGTGTAAGCCAGAATGATATATTTAATGCTAGGTTTACAAATTCTCCAACATCCCTAACGTAAGGTGTTAAAAAAGCTAAGGCTATGGATAGCGATGCTAAAATTATGATTATAGCTCCTAAATATAAAGGGAAGAGTGTTATAGATATTCCAATTGTATGTGTAGTGCATAGTAGTATAAAAATATACATAATAGAAAAAGAAACTATATAAGTATATAAATTACGCAATACTTCGGCAATCGGGAAAATAGTTTTTGATATCATACATCTTTTTATAGTGTCGGCTTGAGAAATCAATGTATTTGATGCCCCTATCAGAGAAGATGATATAAACCCCCATAACACCACGCCGCAAATTAGGTATACTACATAATTTTCTACTGGAAATCGCATAATGGTGGAAAATACTACCGCATAAATTATAACTTGTGTTGATGGTTGGATAACCGTCCATAGAACACCTAGAAATGAATCTCTATATTGGCGAGTTATTGCATTATTGGCTATAATTAAAGCTGTTAAAAGGTAGTATTTATCAAAGAGTTTACTGATTTCTGCTATTTTCATATTTTAAATCTCTTCTAAATGCAAAATTTCTTTTTGGTATTTTGCTATCATTGCGCCTGTTTCACCAGAAGCAATGATTTCTCCATGGTGCATGATAAAGCATTTATTGCACAATTCGACAATTTCATTTATAGAATGAGAAACAAAAATAGCAATTTGAACCTCATTCCATTTTTGCTTCATGATTTTATATGATTTTTCAATAAAACCAGCATCACCAGCAGCAAAAATTTCGTCAAGTAACAAGATGTCTGGTTGTTGAAAAATTGCAGATGCAAAGGCTAGCCTTGATAACATTCCAGAGGAGTATGTTTTGAGAGGTAAGTCGATTTTGTCCTCTAACTCTGAAAATTCTATTATTTTGTGTTCAATCTCTTTAGAATATTCGGATAATTTACCTCTGTAAGCGTAACTTATTTTGATGTTGCTCCTGCCGGTTAATTCATTATCAAAACCAGCCCCCATCTCAATTAATGGAGCAATTTTTCCTACTACTTCTAGTTTGCCTGAATGAATTGGGTAGTTGCCAGAAATAACTTTTAATAAAGAGGATTTGCCGCTACCATTTGAGCCTAATATACCAATTCTATCACCTTTGCTTGCTTCAAAACTTACATTTTTTAATATAGGGATTTTTGCTGAAATAGTACTCTTCCTAGTAAGGATCATTTGTCTTATGGTAGAGGATCTTGCATGAGTATCTATTCCATCTACGCAAACATTTTCTAAGATAATTTTAGCAGTCATTGGTAATATAACAATTAGTTTGCAACTAAAAGCATTATATACAAATTAGACCTTAATGACAACCAGCAATTCCAATGGTGGAAAGGTTACTTTAAAAATTTAGTCTACCGAATCGCCAGAGGGTGATATTATTAGCAAACGCAATATAGAATGGGGAGTGATGGCATAACCAAGTTCACTATAAATTTAACAGTGGACTTGGTTATTTTTACCTAAATGATAACCAATGTTTTTTGTTAAAAAAGATCTAAATCGTTGTTATCGCCGGCTGGTGTTACATCATTGTCTTCTTGTGCTGCGCCAAATGACCAATCGTAAGTAAATCTTATAGAATCAATTACAGCATTAATATGTTCTGCGCCTAATTCTTCTGCCGGAGTCCTAGGTAGCAAATAATTACCTATGGCTCCACCAGTAATAGTCAGTGCTGCTGTTGTACAAACAGCTTGTGCTGTACTAAGTTCAATAACTGATGTTATCGCAGCGTAAATACCACCTGGTATTACTGCTGATACAAACAATGCCAAAGGTAGCACTATTTTTGTTATAGTTAGTGCCGCTCCAGGGTTTATTTGAATTGACGCAGGATTATGATAGTTTTCGTCTTGTATATTGATCTGATATCCTTTGTATCTAATTATAGTCATAAAGCTCCATTTATTAAGTTAATAATAGGATGTTAACATATTAGTTAGTATTTGTCAATCTTATTAACTTTAAAATTAATATAAATATCGTGTCAGGGTAGGTTATTTGTATGTGTTGTGAATCTTATCTCTTTTATGTTTGGTGAATTTTATTACTAGGTTATTTATTATTAATTCATATCACATTTATATGTTTAAAAGATATAGTAACTAAGCGATGATGCCGCGCATGGAATGCATATTTAGTCCATTTATGTAGGCTTATATTGATTGATTTTATATATAAAAAATAAATAACTTTGTTTGACGATTATTAGTAATTAATTTATTGTAGAACTTGGTTAATAAATTGTACAATATGAATTATGGCAACCAATACTAACTCTACGTCAATCAATGCTACTATTATAGGGCAATTGGCCCTTTTTATTTGGGCTATGTCAGTATGTGGTATTGTGCTATTGCAAGATATTCCAGCCTTTGAAATTTTATCTGTATTGTTTGTTAGTGGATTAATTGCTTCCTCTATGATGAACGCTGTCTGCGGTAATTGGAAAGTGGTAACAACGCATCCTAGGTACGTAATATTAGCTGGTATTGTGGGTATTATTGGTAATGATGTTTTTTACATTGTTGCTTTTAAATATGCCCCTGCAGCTCATGTAGATTTAATAGCACTTTCATGGCCAATGATAGTATTGATATTAGCTTCAATATTTTTAAATGAGACTATTAGATTTCATCATATTTTTGCATGTATTATAGCTTTCTCAGGCATTTATATGTTGATTGTAGCTGAATCTGGAGTTGAGGTTTTTGACAAAGAATATTTATTTGGATATTTATGCGCTCTAACATCAGCAATATTTTGGTCTATTTACGTTATTATCTCTAGAAAATATATCAAGTGTACGCCAGAGTTATTCGCTGTATATTGTGGCGTTGGTAGCGCTTTTGCTATATCTATGCATTTTATCTTTGAAGTCACGATTATTCCAACTACTACACAATTAGCGATATTGATCTTTATAGGAATTACCACGCATAGTGTTGCTTATTATGGATGGGATTTTGCTATTAAAAGGGGGAACTTTAAACTACTGAATATTCTCTCTTATGGGAATCCTGTTATTTCTGTGATGGGTTTAGTGTTTTTTGGCTTCGCAGAGTTAACAGATGAACTATTTATGGCTATGATAATGGTTTTTATAGCTGGAATAATTGGTGGGTGGAATTTAGAAAAAAAATCTAAATTAGCTTTGCAGAGCGATAGTCAGAAAAATTTATAATTCTGTTGTTAAGTTGTGAAGCAAGAGATTTAAAGTGTTATCATCCTCGTAGGTACTAAAAATAAAATTCTAAATGTTACTGAGGATTTACAAGGGTTAATAAATAATCAGTAACATTTTAAAAGTTAGTTATGGTTACTGCTAGCTACCTTTAACTACTAGCAATCCACCAGCTTCATTTGGCCGTCATTAGTTATTTTTGCCAGTACGTAGTTTTGTACTTTTTCAAAAGCTTTATTCTCTATTTGACGTACTCTCTCTTTGGAGATGTTGTACTGTCCACTGAGGGTATCAAGTGTTGAAGGAGAGGTGTTGAGTTTTCTAGCGGTTAGAATTCTTACCTCTCTTTCTGTTAGTACCCGCATTGCATCTGAAAGAATTTGTTTTTGATTACTTAGCAACTGATTTTTAGATAAGGTATCTTCTTGGGATGCCTTTGTTTCTTGCAAAAGTTCAATTAACTCACTGCTATCATCGTCGTGTTGATCGATAGTACTGTTTAATGACATATCTGGTCCAGCAAGGCGTTGATCCATTTCGGATACTTCTTTTACGCTGACACCTAGTTCATCGGCTATTTCTTGATAATCGTTAGCACTGATAGATCTCGCATAATGATTGCTTAATTTGTTTTTAATTTTTCTTAAGCTAAAGAACAACTTTTTCTGTGCCGAAGTAGTGCCAATTTTTACAAGCGACCATGATTTTAGTACATATTCTTGTATCGCTGCCTTTATCCACCACATAGCATAGGTTGATAGTCTGTATCCTAGCTCTGGATCATATTTCTTAACTGCTTGCATTAAGCCAATATTACCCTCGGATACTAGTTCTGCAACCGGCAGGCCGTAATTCTTATATTTCATGGCTATCTTTACTACGAGCTTTAAATGGCTAGTTACTAGCTTATGCGCCGCATCAAGATCATGCTCTTCAAGGTAGGCCTTGGCTAGTAGAAATTCATCTTCTTGACTAAGAGATGGAATGCTATTAATTTCACGCAAATACTTGCTAAATCCAGAATCTGTGGTTATAGCTGGTAGTTTTATCATATTTGACATAATGGCACCTATTTTTAAATGTTTAGTGTATTATAACCCAATTTTGCATAGATATTAAGTAAATTATATTTAATTAATCTAGATCCAATTGGGTAAAGCTTATTTCTAGTATTTCATAAGCCTTACCACCTTTAGGTGTTAAGACTTCTACTATGTCTCCAACAGATTTGCCAATTAGCGCTTTTGCCAGCGGCGATTGTGTGGAAATTCTGCTTTTTTTCATATCGGCTTCATATTCTCCTACTATGTGGTAAGTATACTCTTCTTCGGTGTCATCATCAATTAATTTGACTGTAGCACCAAACTTCACGCTATCATTTGATAGTTTTGTAGAATCGATGATTTCTGCGCGAGAAAATTTACTTTCTAGGTCTAATATTCTTCCTTCAATGAAGCTTTGCTTCTCGCGGGCTGCATGATATTCAGCATTTTCAGATAAGTCGCCAAATTCACGTGCGGTTGCGATGGCTTCAATCACAGCAGGGCGCTCAGTATGTTTTAAATACTTTATTTCTTGTTCTAGTTTTTCATACCCTTTTAGAGTAATTGGAAATTTGACCATAGTAATGTCTTGTTTATATTAAGATTTGAAGTATATTTATAGTGGTATAATTTGTCAAACTTCGTTCCAATATTTATTATGGATAACGCAGCATTAAATTTTGAAATTAAGCGCAAGATGTTTCACCTTTGCAGCTTGATATTCCCAGTAATATATATATTCACTCCTAAAATTATTATGTGTGCCATTCTGGCTGTTATTGCCGGTATGACCCTCTACTTAGATATATCTAGGCATTATAATAAGAAAATTAAAGGGATAATAGAGAAATTTTTAGGAAAATTTTTGCGCATTGAGGAAAATAGCGGTCATTTCTCTTTAACCGGAGCTAGTTATATGGCGCTTGGTTTCTTGATAACAGGCGTATTTTTCTCGCAGGGACTGGCTATTGTTTCTTGGCTTGTGTTAATAGTTTCCGATTGTTTTGCTGCTGTGATTGGCATGAAGTTTGGTTACCCCTTGTTTAATGGTAAGTCTTATGCTGGCGTGATTACATTTTTTGTATCTGCAGTATTCATAAGTATAATGACATATTTTACTGTCGGATATAGCACTAATTTTTTTATTATTTTGATAAGTTCATTCTTGACTACATTAGTTGAATTTTTTTCTAAGCAGATAAAGATCAATGATAATTTATCAATTCCTTTAACTTATTCATTATCTACAGTAATTCTTGGATTCATTTTATAATATCATGAAAATTCCATTAGAGTTTTATAATCATATTCGGGACACTGTGCGTGTTTCAGATATAGTGCGTCAAAGGTTAGTTCTCGCAAGAAAGGGTGGGGAGTATTTGGGGATCTGTCCCTTTCATGATGAAAAATCTCCATCATTTACAGTGAACGATGCAAAAAAATTCTATCATTGTTTTGGTTGTAGCGCGCATGGTGATGTAATACGTTTTGTTTCAGAGACTAATGGTATTAGCTATAAAGAATCTGCAGTAAAAATTGCTGGTGAGAATGGAATTGAGCTACCAAAAATGTCAGCTGCTGAGGAGCAGAGATATGAAGAGGCAGATCACATTTATAAAATACTGGAACTAGCAGCTCAATTTTTTATTAGTAAATTGACGGAAGATTCTAAGAAGTATTTAGTTAAAAGAGGAGTGAGCATAGATTCTATAGGAAATTTTGCAATTGGTTACTCTCCTGGAGATGGTGAGTTAGAAAGATTTTTTGCAAAAAAATCAATCCCTTTAAAAGATTTATTAAAATCGGGCTTAGTGGGGCGCAAGGATGATGGTAGGATATACGAGATATTTAATAAAAGGATTATGTTTCCAATTAAAAATACCTATAACAAGATAGTAGGTTTTGGAGGCAGAGCAGTTGGTGATATTATGCCAAAATACATTAATTCTCCAGAGACTATGGTCTTTAAAAAGGGCGAAGTAATGTATGGAGAAAATATAGCAACTGGATATTCTTATAAAGATAATTATTCTATCGTTGTTGAAGGGTATATGGACGTAATAGCATTACATCAAGCTGGATTCAAACAGGCAGTAGCAAGCCTTGGTACGGCGGTGACAGATAAGCACATACAAAAATTATGGCGCTCAGGAGATGAAATTATAGCATGTTTAGATGGTGATAGCGCTGGCCTAAGGGCTAGTGCTAGAATGATAGACATGGCATTGCCATATATTACAGCAAATAAATCAATATCCTTCGTTGAGTTGCCCGCCGGGTTGGATCCGGATGATTTAATTAAAGCCAGTGGCCCTAAGGCCTTTAGTAAGATATTATCTCAGCGGCTCGGATTATCTGAAATGATATGGAAAAATGAATATGCAGGTAAAGATTTTAAAACAGCAGAAGCAAGAGCTGCCTTAGAGCAAAAATTAAATGAATATTGTGGTAATATAGAAGATAAATCTTTGCAGTCTAACTTCAAACGTTATTTTAAAGACATGACTTGGAATAGTTTGATTCGCAAAAAAGCAGCTGGCAAAAATCATGAAACTATTAGTAAAGAGCTGGTTGCTGCCAAAGAATATTCGGAAATCGAGGTGTTGGAATATTCTATTTGCGCGTTTTTGATTAAATACCCTGATATTATAAATGATATAGAGTTTAAAGAATTTATCTTTGAACTTGAATTAAAAGATCAAAAGCTGAATGATTTTAAACTGGCAATTTTAGACATTGTTGAGCACGCTGAAGGCTTATTAGCTGCATTGATAGATAATAAGATAAAAAATACTATCTTTTGTGATACTTATTTAGTATTATCTAGCCCTGATGTTCTGTTTTTAGATCTAGCTTTTTTGAATAAAAATAGCGTAGAGCCAGGACGGGTCTTTGAGTGGTTGTGTAAGAAGCATTATTTGTTGCTCTTAAAAAAAGAGTATTTAGATGCATTGAAAGATGGAGCTGATAAAGCGCAATCTAAGTCTTCGTCGTATATTAAAGAGATTCAGAAAGTTTCCAAAGAGCTTAGTCAGTTAAGCGATAATTTTATAAATAGTTAAGCGATAAACATACCATTTAGCAAAAATACCTATGACAACAAAAACAACAAAAAGTACTATATCAGAAGCAGATGAAAAAAGCCTTGATAACCTAGTTTCTAAAGGTAAAAAGAAAGGATTCGTTACTTATGATGAGTTAAATAAGTCTATTTCTGCAACCAAGCAACTTTCAGTCGATGACCTTGAAAATGCAATTTCAAAATTCTCTGAAGCTGGTATTGATATTATAGAAGATGAAGATGAAGATATAAAACTTGATATCAATATTAATGAAGAGCTAACGGTGTCGAGCCGTTCAGTGGATTTTGACGATGAAGGGGAATCTTCAACACCAGATGCAGAAAATATAGGTTCTACTGATGATCCCGTACGGTTATATTTGCGCGATATGGGCGGAGTTGAGCTGCTATCACGTGAAAATGAAATTGAAATAGCTAAGCGTATTGATGCTGGAAAAGAGCTAATGCTTAACTCGCTTTGCGAAAGTCCTTTGGCTATGAAGCGCTTTATTAAATGGTTTGAAGATTTAGTAAATGAAAAGATCATGCTAAGAGATTTGATTGATCTTGATGCAAATATAGCTACGGAAGAGGTGATGAGCGTGGACGCGGATGATGAAGATGATTCTATCGATGACTCTTCTGATAACGATCAAGAAGAAGAGGAAACTACATCTCTATCAATTTCTGCTATGGAAGCGGAATTACTACCGTCTATTACTGATAAGATGGAATATATTGCTCAAATTTGCGACAAGATTTTGCAAGAAGCAAAAAAGCATTGTAGCGGTAAATTAAGAGGGACTCCTCTAAAAGAGAACAAAAAATATTCAGAGAACCTTGCAATTTTGGTTGAAGAAGTTTCAGCAATACATTTTAGTATTAAGCGTGTTGAAGAGATGCTTGTAGATATTTATGATGTAAATAAGAGTTTAGTTGCTCAGGAAACTCAATTATTGCAATTGGCAGAAAGCCATAAAGTAACTAGGGTTAGCTTCTTAAAAGAATATGCAGGAGCAGATATTGGTCCTGCATGGCTTGAAAAGGTTGGGAAGAAAAAGGAAGCTGTGTGGAAAAAATTCTTAAGCGAAGAAGCTGGAGCTATTGATAAGCTGTTCAAAGAATTACGTGTGATGGAAGAAGAAAAAATGGGTCTTACCGTTGCAGAATTTAAACGCGTGGTGAATGCTATTCAGCAAGGCGAAAGACAAGCGACTAGAGCCAAAAAAGAAATGATCGAAGCAAATTTACGTTTGGTAATATCAATTGCAAAAAAATATGCAAATCGTGGTTTGCAATTCCTGGATTTAATTCAGGAAGGCAATATCGGCCTAATGAAAGCGGTGGATAAATTTGAATATAGTCGTGGTTTCAAATTTTCTACATATGCAACTTGGTGGATACGTCAGGCAATTACCAGATCGATTGCAGATCAAGCTAGGACAATTCGTATTCCCGTACATATGATTGAAACGATCAATAAAATCATTCGTACTACTCGCCAAATGATGGGTGAACTTGGTTACGAGCCAACTCCAGCTGAAATAGCTGCGCGTTTATCTATGCCACTTGATAGAGTGAGAAAAGTGATGAAAATCGCTAAAGAGCCAGTAAGCCTTGAAAACCCAGTAGGGGATGAGGATGGTAGTTACCTTGGTGATTTTATTGAAGATAAAAATGCAGTACTGCCAAGCGAAGCAGCTTTTCAATCTAATTTACGTGAAACTACAACCAGAATCCTTTCTACCTTAACGCCTAGAGAAGAAAGAGTTCTGCGTATGAGGTTTGGTATTGGTGTAAATACGGACCATACTTTAGAAGAAGTAGGTCAGCAATTTAATGTTACTCGTGAGCGTATTCGTCAGATTGAAGCTAAAGCTTTGCGTAAGTTAAAACACCCAACAAGATCAAAGAAAATGATAAGCTTCTTAAGTGGTGGTACAAATACTACTGGATAAGTAGAAGTGTATAGATACAAGCTTACTTTAGAATATTTAGGTGCTGGTTATTGCGGTTGGCAGAGACAAAAAGAGTCTTTGTCACTGCAGCAAGTTATTGAAGAAGCCATTTTTAGTTTTAGCAAAATAAAAGTTACATTAGTGGTAGCTGGTCGCACCGACTCTGGTGTTAATGCTTATGGCCAGGTGGTACATTTTGATCTTGAGGACTATTATGACCCAAGGCGTCTTATGCATTCAATTAATCATTTTGTACGTCCTCATACGATCGGCGTTGTCGCAGCTGAAATAGTAGATCCAGAATTTAATGCTAGATTTTCCGCCAAAGCTAGACATTATGTTTACAAAATTCTCAATCGTGATGCAATTAACGTAATTAATAAAGGTCTGCAAACGCCTATAAGGCATAAATTAGATGTAGACGCTATGCAAAAAGCTGCAACCTATCTGCTAGGCTATCATGATTTTACGTCTTTTCGTGCAAGTGAGTGTCAGTCTAAGTCTCCTATGAAAACTATTGATAAAATAGAAATAATTAAATATGGGGATACTATTGAAGTGCATGTATCGGCGTTGTCTTTTTTACATCACATGGTACGCAACATTGTTGGTAGTTTATTGATGATAGGTAATGGCACTTGGCCACCTGAAAAAATGCAAGAAATATTAATAGCAAAGGATAGAAAAGTTGCAGGTCCAACAGCGCCACCAGAAGGGTTATATTTCCTTAAAATTGATTATTAAGCATGCAAATAAGAGAAGCATTAAAGTTTGCAATTGTTCAATTGAGCAATAGCTCTACACCTAGCCTTGATGCAAGGTTATTGCTTGGGTTTGCAATGAACATGACATATGAGCAATTATTGTTAAATTACGATCAAAGCCTTTCTCAAATTGCAGAAGACGAGTTTTTAAAGTTAATTGACCGGCGCCAAAATATGGAGCCAATTGCTTATATATTAGGTAAGCAGGAATTTTATGGTCTAGAGCTTATAGTGAATGACGCGGTGCTTATACCACGACCTGATACTGAATTATTAATTGATGTAATGTTAGATCAATGTAGTAGTTCTATGAGTGAAGAGGTTACAATTCTAGAACTAGGCACGGGTAGCGGCGCTATTGCTATTGCTCTAGCACATTCTATTATCACGGCAGCAATCACAGCATTGGATATTAGCGACGCTGCCTTAGAAATAGCGCGAATAAATGCAAAGACGCATAATGTTGTAGAGCAGATAAAATTTATCCAGAGTGATTGGTATCAGAATCTGGGATCAGAAAAATACGATTATATTATAAGTAATCCTCCATATATAGCATATGAAGAGCAAGAGCATATGTCGGAAGCGACTCGTAGATTTGAACCAGAGCTTGCTTTATATGCAGCAGATAATGGTTTGGTAAATTATAAAACTATTATTGCATCCGCTAGTAAATATTTAAAGCCCAAGGGAAAATTATTATTAGAAATTGGTTATTTGCAAAAAGAAATGTTATTTGAAATATTGCAGCAACATGATTTTAATACATACAAGGTACATACTGATTTAGCGGGGCGCGATAGGGTTATTGTGGCTACACGTGAGACATGTTGCTAAAATACACTTTTTCCTCTCAAAAGTAATAATTGTAATGAAGCTATATAACAAAGATCTACTAGATTATCTCGTATTAATTTACAGTGATAGTGTGTAGAACCTTGAATATTTAGTATTCTAGCTTCTATTTTGTTTATATAAAAAAAATTTGGTAAAATTATGAGTAGATCAAAGTTATTAGCCACTGCATTTGCAGCGGTAGCCTTTTCATTCACTGGCGCGCAAGCAGATGGCAGCGAAGGAATGGAAAAATGTAAAGTAGTTGATGAAAACGGTAACGGTCTAATTAAGGAGCATATGGCGAATTGTTCTACTGCAAACAATTCTTGTGCAGCTCATAATAAAGCCGCTGATGCTGAAGCATGGATTCTAGTTCCTACAGGCGAGTGTGATAAAATCAACAAAGGTGACTTTAGCGGAGTTTCAGACGAAATTAAAGATAAAATCGTAATGGATGATACTACATCTGAATAGTAGTCTTTAGTATTTCATTTTATAAGCTCAGAGTTTGGTAATTTAATCAGGCTCTGAGCTTATATTTTTAATTTTAAGTACACTTTATGTCTAATCAATTAATCGGGATCGGCCTCAGACATTCGCATATAGAACAATTTGCAGCTCAGAAACCTAATATTGGGTGGGTTGAGGTGCATAGCGAGAATTACTTAACGCGTGGCGGCCCAGCTTTCGAGAAATTATTAGAAATTCGTCAAAATTATCCCATAAGTTTGCATGGCATTGGTATGTCTCTTGGATCTGCAGATGGTCTAGACGATGCGCACCTTAAACAAGTAAAAGATTTGATAGATGCGCTAGATCCTTTTATGGTATCAGATCATTTATCTTGGAATACTATAGCAGATATATTCTTGCCAGATTTATTGCCTACCCCTTTTAATAAGGAAGCGCTAGAGATTTTCGTACAGAATGTTTCTATCGCGCAGGATAGATTTAAACAACAAATTTTATTAGAGAATCCTTCGACTTATTTTGAGTTTGTTGATTCTACTTATTCAGAAGCAGAATTTTTAAATGTTTTATCAGAAAGAACAGGTGCTGGAATAGTGCTTGACATGAACAATGTATATATATCTGGATTAAATAACGGTTGGTCAGCTGAACAATATATTAATGATATTAATATAAATATAGTGAAAGAAATACACGTATCTGGACATTCAGTAAAACCCATTTTAGGCAAAGGTTCGTTATATCTTGATTCGCATGATACGCGTGTATGTGATGCGGTATGGGAGCTGTATAGAAAAGCGTTATTAAGATTTGGCAAAGTGCCAACTATGGTTGAATGGGATGTCAATCTACCAGAGTTAGGAATTTTATTGGAAGAAGCGCAAAAGATTAATTATGCATGGATGAACTCCCAGAGGTAATGCATGTCTGATTTAGGAGTGCTTCAAGGCAAGTTACAAACTGCTATTTTAGGACAAGAAGAGCATTTACCTTTTATTAAGGTAAATGGAGTTATAACTACCAGTGACCGGCTTGCTGTACATCGTGATACTGTATTTAACAATTTGACTTCAAGCTTGCGTATTACCTATCCAGGAATTTGGCGTTTACTTGGTGAGGATTGTGCTTATGGAGTGGCTATGGCTTATAGTCATGATTATGTGAATTTAACTAGTCGTTCTGCAATGGATGATTTTGGAAAGAATTTTCCACAGTTCTTAGCAAATTTTCCATCTATAAAGCATTTACAGTATTTGCCAGATTTTGCGCGCCTTGAGCTGCTTAGAGCTAAGAGCTATAGAGCGATTATGCAGGCTCCGTTAGCTATAGAGCAATTACAAGCTTATTTTGAATCTGGTATTGAGTCTTGTCAGATATTACTGAATGCTTCGATTTACTTTTTGCAATCCGAGTATCCGCTGATGAATATTCAAGAATTGTTGGATAATCCAGATTCTGTAGAACTATCATTGCAAAAGCAAGAATGCTTCTTAGTGGTTTGTAGAACATCAGGAAAAACTGAAACCTTGTTTTTAGAAGCAAGACCATGGAATTTCTTGCGGAGCATTAGTAACGGTAATAGTGTTAGCACTGCTATGGATATGTTTACAGAAAAAGAGTTGGTTCTTGAGATACAGGCAATGATAAGCTTGATGGTTAGCAAACAGATGATAATTAAAATTCAAGAGTAATATGATAATTCAACGTATACATAATAGCTGTATTGGTGTTATGTATTTTTCTGCAGTAAAGTTTGCAAATCATTATTTATTCCCATTAATTGTATTATTTATGCGCCTTTGGATAGCTAGAATATTCTGGTACTCTGGCTTGAATAAAATCTCTAGCTGGCAGTCAACTATCTATCTAGTGTCTGAACGAAAAGGACGCTTTTTGAAAAAACTTTAAAAAATTAACGGCTACCAGACATTATTTTTTATATAAAACTGGAAAAAATTAGCTCTGCTATAAGATCAATGAATAAATTCTAACAATACAGTTAA
>CAJQOE010000051.1 GCA_905479885.1 uncultured Rickettsiaceae bacterium
AGGAGAGTAACCAACTTACGCCACCTTCAAAGGTTTAATACCTCGATTATAACATATTTGACTCAAAACTCGTAGTACAAAGATGCCCTGTATGTCAGTAAATATAATACCTTCAAGCCTTTTCGTTCAGACACTATTTAGAAATTATAACCCAGCTCAAATATTAGCTCTAGAACTGGGCAAACTTGTGGCTAAACCCATGATTCCTGACGTGCTTATTAAACAAAAATGGACAATTTCTCAAATTGGTTTAAGCAAATCTAAGCGTAGTAAAAATTTAGAAGGATCTATAAAATTGGGTAACAAACATAGCGTTAAAGGTAAGGCTATTTTACTCGTAGATGATGTAAAAACCACCGGCGCAACCAGTAATTTGTGTAGTCAAATTTTAAAAAAGGCAGGCGCTACATCAGTGACCTTAGTCACTATTTCTTTGACGTGATTTTATTCCATTTATATGAATTAAAGATAAGAACCTAAATTCTAATTTACACTAGGAACATATTAAATCAGTAATAGCTGCGGCGTGTGACTAGACGTTATTGCTATATAATTTATGGCACATCGTAATATTGCCCAACCTCAAGTATTTTTATTTTATTATTTATTTGCTGATTCTGCATGGCCTCTTCTAAGGCAGTTAATGCTTCGCCTCTACCTTCGTCAGTGAGTTTAAAGACATCATAATGCGATGGAATTGTATAAGGGGATCCTAAGTCTTGATGCGCTTTTAGCATATCTGTTGGATTCATGTGAGCATATTGCATAAACCAACGTGGCTCGTAGGCACCCATGGGGAGCATTGCAACACGAAATTTTTTGAATTTTTCTTTATCACGCTTAAAATATCGGCCATTACCATAACCAGAGTCACCAACAAAATATATATTCCCAGCACTTGTTTCAATAGTAAGTGCTGCCCACAGGGCTTTGTTACGATCAAATATACCACGTGCTGACCAATGTTGCATCGGAGTTAAGTGGAATTTTACATTATCAGATATTTTTACTTCATCACCCCAGTCATAGCTTTCTACTTGAATTTTTTTATCATAAGAATGAATTATAGTGTCATTGCCAAGCGGGGTGATAATACGTGGCTTATGCTTAGCCCATAATTTTTTTATAGTGGCGATATCTAAGTGATCATAATGGTTATGGCTAATCCACACTACATCAATAGGTGGAAGAGCATCAAACTTAATACCAGGTTCTATAACTCTTTTGGGCCCAGCAAAAGACATGGGGCTTGCGCGTTTCGACCATACTGGGTCTGTTAAAATATTTAGTCCTTGAGTTTGTATTAAGAAAGTGACGTGACCAACGTTGGAAATTCGTAATTCATTGCCAAATACTTTTGTTGGTGGGATGTCATACTTTTTGACCTCTACATAACCTGGCCATGCGGTAGATTTTTTAGTGATTTGCCATTTTAAAAATGACCAAAAATTATTAGAATTCTTGATTTCTGGATCAAAAAATCTATTGCCATCAAAATGATCTGACATATCTCCATCGTGATAGTTTGAACATGAAGTAAGAGAAGCTATAATAAATAATATTGCTAGTAGTTGTTTCATACTAGTAATTACTTAATGTTTCTCCAAGTACGTTTTTTGGCTATAAAGAATAATATAGTAAATATAGATAAGAATATCATTACCTTTAGGCCTATGGACTTGCGGTGCTCCATCTCTGGTTCAGCAGCCCATTGTAGAAAAATAGTAACATCCTTAGCCATTTGTTCAAGTGTAGCTGGAGTGCCATCAATGAATTCGACTTGGCCTTCTGTAAGCGGTGCAGGCATTGCTATCTGACCGCCTTCAAAATATGGGTTATAGCTAAGGCCAGGCATCATAGTAACATCTTCTGGCGCTTCTAAATATCCTGTTAGGATTGAAAATAAGTGGTTTGCACCATCCTCTCTGGCTTTTACTATTAAAGACAAATCGGCAGGGAAGGCTCCGTTGTTAGAAGCACGTGCGGCTTGTTCGTTTTTATAAGGTGGCACAAACGCGTCAGAAGGTAGCGCAGGGCGTTCAAACATATCACCTAAATCATCTGGTCCATCAATGACAGTTTTTTCTTTAGCAATTGCTTTGATTTCAGCCTCGCTAAAACCTATTTCTTGTAGGTTACGATAGTATAAATGTTGTAAGCCATGGCATGCTGAACAAACCTCTAAATATACTTGTGCTCCTCTTTGCGCAGCTTGACGATCAAATGAGCCAAACATACCTTCAAATGGCCACCACATTTGCTTTGCTTCTCTTTTATCTGACGATGCATAGCTGCTTGTAGCCAGAAAAATCACTAATATAGTAGTTAGAATTTTATTATACATAATTATTATTTATTAGATTATATCATTTTCATGCATTTTGTGATCTTCTTCTACATTATGTGGAAGAGGCAAGGGCTTTTCAAATTTAGCTATAAATGGCAGCACTATTAAGAAGTGGAAGAAATAATAAGCAGCAGCCAGACGGCTAACAGTTAAATATGGCTCTTCTGCTGGCTTTCCACCTACATATCCAAGGATTAGGCAATCGAGGACAAATATCCAAAATGCCACTTTGTACATTGGTCTGAAAGTAGCGCTTCTTACTTTTGAACGATCAATCCATGGTAAGAAAAATAAGATTATTATACTGCCAAACATCAATAACACACCCCCAAGCTTAGAAGGTACAGCGCGTAGTATTGCATAAAACGGTAAGAAGTACCATTCAGGGACAATATGCGTTGGTGTTACCATAGGATTAGCTGGGATATAATTATCCGGATGACCTAATAGGTTTGGTTTGTAGAAAATAAAATATGCAAAAATCAAGAAGTAAACTCCAAACCCTACAAAATCTTTAATAGTATAATATGGGTGAAAAGGGATCATATCATCTTTTTTTAACTTCACTCCAGTTGGGTTATTTGAGCCGTGTACATGTAATGCCCATATATGTATTACTACTAGGCCTACAATAACAAACGGTAACAAATAGTGCAGAGAGAAGAAGCGATTAAGAGTTGGGTTGTCTACTGAGAAACCACCCCATAACCAAGTCACAACGCTTTCACCAACTATAGGAATAGCAGAAAATAAGTTGGTAATAACTGTTGCACCCCAATAGCTCATTTGCCCCCAAGGTAAAACATACCCCATGAAAGCAGTTGCCATCATTACTAAAAATATAATTAGACCAAAATGCCACAATAATTCACGCGGAGCTTTATATGAGCCATAATAAATACCTCGGAACATATGTAAATAGACAGCTACAAAGAACATTGAAGCACCAACTGCGTGCATATAACGAATCATCCAGCCGTAATTAACATTACGCATTATTTTTTCGACACTGTCAAAAGCATGATCAACATGTGGTGTATAGTGCATGGCAAGAACAATACCGGTCACTATTTGAATCATTAATGCAATGCCAGCTATAGAACCAAGGCTCCACCAATAGCTTAGATTTTTAGGTGCTTTATATTCACCAAGGTGACGCATTGCAGAAAAAATAGGAAGCCTATAATCAATCCACGTAATAATTGCATTTTGTTTTGATGCTTTATTCTCTGAGTATTCTTTATTCATGATTAGCCAATTCTAATTTTTGTATCTGAAAGGAATTCATAAGGTGGAACTGCCAAATTTAATGGAGCAGGGCCACGTCTGATCCTAGCAGAAGTGTCGTAGTGAGAACCGTGGCATGGACAAAACCAACCATCATAATCACCTTTGTTTGATATAGGTACGCATCCTAAATGCGTGCATATTCCTATTGTTACTAGCCATTGTTTATAGCCTTCTTTTACTCTAGCAGAGTCAGATTCCGGATCTTTTAATTCATTCATAGGGGTTTCTTCAGCTTCTTTGATTTCCGCTTCCGTCCTATGAGTAATAAAAACCGGTTTACCACGCCATTTTACAGTCATGGTACGGCCTGGTTCGATATTAGAAATATCAACGTCGATAGAAGATAAAGCAAGAACGTCTGCAGAAGGGTTCAAAGAATCAACCAGCGGCCAAGCGGCGCATGCGGCGCCTACGGCAGTCATACCGCTTGCTGTTAGTGTTATAAAGTCTCTACGCGTGGTTTTATCTGAATTGTCTATAGTATCGTCCGACATGATTTTTAATTATTAGTTATTATTGATCATTTTATAAATATCAAATTGGTATTATATAGCTAGATATTTCCTTGGCAATAATTTAAGCTTGATTGTAACAATAAATTATTCTGCGTATGGGCCCTGCGGCTGTTCGTAAGTATTAATATCCAGTAATTCGTTTAAACCTTTTTCAAACTCTTTTTCTTCTTTTGTTTCTTCGTAATGTGGAGGGTTATCTAAGCAACGCCAAAAATCACCTAAATTAGCAATTTTAGGAACACAATATCTAGCAACAGATTTAGTGTCGCGTAATGCTCTTGATACTATTTTTTCTGCTTCTTGTAAAACACCTGCATCAGTTAATCCTTGGAAAACCCAGTAAGTCACTACTACTGCAGTAAGCATAATCATTATGTACCATTTGCTCATTACCCCATAAATAAATAAGACCATAGGGTTCTTGAGCAAAATTTTAAGTTTAGATAGAAAGAGTGTAAACATTGTTTTCTACATAATAAATATTAATTTCAATAAGTGATTTTAACTCATGCAGTTCCAAGAGCCAAACTTTAAATGATCTCTGCTTTTATTTATAGTTTTATATGTTGTAAATATTTTCAACTAGGTAACTAGATAGATATAAAGCTGGCGGTATAATAACCAAATTCACCCCAAGCATTATAAATAATAAATGTAAGTCAGTGTTGTTTTGAAGAAAAAGCCCAGAAAGTATAATGTTTGGTATTAATAATGGCATAATTAGTATGGATAAAAAATTTGTATTTGATCTAAAATAACCTTGTATTGCAGATATTAAGGTGATTAATGCAGCGCTTAGGAATAATAAAATAACAGCGCTTGAGATTATAGCGGTAAAGGTAATAAATTCGATATTGTATATTAAATATATAATAGGCATGGTAAGAAAGAAACTTAAAGAGCAGCAAATACATAAAGCGATATATTTAGCCAATATAATCTTTCCAGGGGTGGAAGCTGTAATTAATGTTTCAAGAGATCCGTCTTCGATGTCTGGTTTTATCAAATTACCAGATAGGCTGATAAAAGCTAAAGGGATGCTAATGACCGCAAAAATAATACCGAAAGCTTGTATATTTTCATAAGCGTTTATTAAAGTTATGCTTAGGCAGCAAAAAATAAAAAATATCAAAGTATATTTAGTTATATTGTAAATTTTATTTTGAATTTTGAGTTCGTGAAGGATTAAGTTTCTCATAAGGTACTGCTGCTATATTCTGATATATTTAATATTTGTGCGCTTTTGATATCTGGCGGGGTGTGACTCGTAATAAAAACGATCCCGCCATTATCTGCGTGCGATATAATCAGATTCAGTAATAGTTGCTTGTTGGTTGCGTCAAGATTAGAATCTACTTCGTCAAGGAGCCATAATTTTGATTGGCATGCAAGCAGTCTAGCAAGGGCAACCTTTTTTTGATTACCTGCAGAAAGTTCATAACATTTTTTATGCACTAAATCTTGCAAAGAAAAATATACGATTGCTGCACTTACTAGCTGTTCTGAATCATATATTTTTGCCCAAAATTCTATATTTTCTAATACAGTCAGTTCAAGTTTTATACTAAAACGATGTCCGATATAGGTACAATAAGGTTTTGTTAATTGAGCAATTGGTAAGGAATCTTTGCTAAAGGTGATTTTTCCTGCGCTTGGCTGTTGTATCCCAGCAAGCATACGCAAAAAAGCTGTTTTACCAGCCCCATTTTTTCCTTGAATATAAACGATCGA
>CAJQOE010000052.1 GCA_905479885.1 uncultured Rickettsiaceae bacterium
GAAGTACAAAAATATATAGAAGACCAAGAAGCTCATCACAAGAAAGACGATTTTAAGATATCTGAATTTTAGCGTTCACGCTTTTAATCCGCTTTGCAAGCGTTGACCAAACTACCGGCTTGAGCCGGTAGTAATTGATACTATAACATAGGTTACGCTAGGTCAAGTTTATTTACTATAAAATTGAATTGGCTCTTAGAAAATTGAAACGATCTATGTGGATCTCATAGTTAAGAGGCCAAGCAGCACTTTGTCAGCTACAAGATTAGTTAGTATTTATATGTCTTAATTCTGGTGGGCGGTAATTTTCATCGTGCTTTGCTAATAGTTTTGAAGCTTTGAATAGATTGTTAGATAGCAAAACACCTTCAGCAACTATTCCTTGTTTCTCGCGAAATAATGCGGGTAATATGCCATGATATTCTATTTGTAGATCAGCTATATTATCGGTGATTATAAAAAGTACTTTACCACTAGAATCTATTTCTATTGAGTCGTTTTTAACCAAGCCTCCTACACGCACTTTCTCAGTGTTGGACTTGATTTTAGTTAACTCAGAAGGGGGATAGAAAAATACTATATTATCATTCAAGTTAGAAAGTATAATGTATGTTCCTAATGCGCAAACAGTTAGCATTGTTATAATGCCGAGTAATCTATTTCTTTTTTTGCTCTGCACAACTTGCTCTATAATCTACGGTAACTTTTATAAAAACTATAGCAAGCGCCGTGAAAGTAAAACAATAGGCTGCCAACAAGTAGTTGTTCATAATTAATATCCTGAAACTTATTAATCTAAAGGTTTTTGCCTTGATAGTTCAATTGATAGCTCACGAGCTTTTACTGGATCCATGCTAGCTATTACTGGAGCTACTCGCACTTCTTTCATGTTGCTAACTACTTTCAATAATACTGGCATTTCTAGCTCGTTGAAGATCTTAGCTGCATCTTTTGGTTTCATAGTTTCGTATATTTTTACCAAACTAAGTATTTTGCTATTTTCTTTTTGTTCGTACTGTTTCATTAAATCTTCTAGCTGTGATTGCAAGGATTTTAGATCTAGTACTTTTTGATCTATTTTGTTTTCTGTTGCTTTTAGAACTTGTTCTCGTACGTTTAGGTCTTTTTTATCTTTTTCTAATTTTTCTCTTCTTTTTGCTAGTTCTTTTAATAGATCCATTTCTGAACGAGTCATATTGTTAATGACGCTATTTTTAGATTGTACTTGTGCTGGTGGGGTTGAAGATAATTTGGCTGCTTGCGTGTTTTCGTTTTCAATAGCTGGTGGTCTAGCATGACTTTCTGTCGATGCATATGCGGTCTCTAACAGAACAGAAGATGTGCTCGTGTCTGTAGAATATGTTGTTTGCTCTTGTATGCGACCAAATAACATGGAGGCTTTTGCAAATAAAGTTATAATTAGTAAAACTAATATTGGTGAAAATAGGCTTGCTTTCATTTTTTGGCGTTTATTTTTCTTAATGTATCATAGTAGCTCGTTTGGTTTAAGCTAGAGCTTTGCTCATCGGATTTTTTAGTTGCTATATTTTGTATAAAGTTTTTTAAATGATTGCTATAAGTTATTTCATCTTCGTCATTAGCGGGCGGTGCTAGGTCTTCTTCTGAGAATTTTTCACCAGCTTTTGCGCTTATATTATTTGTATAATCTTCGCCAGAATCAAGTTCGTGTATATTTCTTTGCACTGCAGCTGATTGTAAGCTTAATTGTGCAAGAAGCTCGCTAGCAACCTCGCTAATAGTCATTAATTCAGAAGATGTGTTCTGGGCCTCTGCTACGACTGACTTTATTTCGGTGCTAGTTACTTTGCTTAATTCACTCATTTCATTTACGTTGTTTTCAGCTTTAACGATAGAGGCATTAAGTTCTTTAATCATACGTGCAAATATCTATGCGACTATTTTGCAAGTCTTGTATGCGACGGTTTAGCATCCAGCAGTAAATTACACATGTGGTAGTCATGATGAATAGTAAAATATCAAGAAGAATCGTCATAAAGCTTTCTTTGTCTTAAATGAGTTTTTTTAAATTAATGGCAACTTTATTACCAACTTTGCCAATTTTTCCTGTAAATAATGCAATAGGGCCAGTTCGCACAGTAATATCTTTATCTTTGGCATGTTCCATTACAATAGTATCACCGATTTTAAGTTTAGCAATCTCTTCAATTGTAGATAATCTATTTGTTATTACTGCTTCTATTGGTAGATCTATATCGTGTATGCTTTCAGTTAATAAACGCTCCCACTCTTGATCACTACCAAATTTATCACCTAAAAAGACTTGTTGCATTTGTTCTTTAACGGGCTCTATTGTTTTATAAGGTATCAGGAGCTCAACAGTTTTGACTTGTTCGTCAATTTCGATTTTTAGTTTAAGTACGATTACAGCATCGCCGGGCCTTGAAATAGTTACAAGATTAGGATTGCTTTCTAGCCTTTCAAAATTAAAGGTAGTTGGAGTAATTTGGTCAAAGGCATGGCTAAGTTCGGTCAGGATAACTTCAGAGAGTTGTCGTGCAATGCCTTGCTCGATGGAGGTCAAAATTCTATTGTCATCTATTTCGGAATTAGATACGGTATTTTTCTTGCCACCTAAAAGTAGATCAACAAAAGAAAAAATTACATTATTTTCTAGGATAAGTAATCCCAGATTTTCCCATTCTACGGCTTTAAACACTACAATTGAGAGGGGGCTCTTTAGAGAGGCGAAATAGTTACCAAAACGTAGTGAGCTGAAACTGTCAACAGTCACATCTACGGCTTCCGAGGTTAAATTACGTAAGGATGTACTAAGCTGTCTAATAAATTTTTCGAAGATAATCTCAAGCATAGGTAGCTTGTCATAAGACTGCAATGATTGCTCCAGTACTGCCTTTATACCAGTCACGCTTTGGATCGCTGGCTTTTTAGTTGCTTCTGTTGTATCTACGTTTTCGTTTTTCATGCTTACCATCAGATCAGCTATTGTTGTATTTAGCTAATATTAATTAACCGTAATTTCTTGAAACAGCACTTCTTTTATTATAATCGGCGCTGTAATTTTATTTATTCTCTTAGAAATTTCTTCTTTCAGGTATATCGCGCTACTAGAACTATTGAAATCAGTAGCTCTCAGGCTGCGAAGAAAAGTAATCAAAGTATCTTTAATTACTGGTAGTTTTACCATTACGGCGTTGCTTTCTTCTTCGGTTGATAATCTTAACGTTATATCAATTCTTAAATATTCTTTTTTTGTGCCAGAAGGGGATAAGCCTATGGTTATTGGATCAATATCTAAATAAGTGTTAGCTTCTAGTACAACATGCTCTTTGTTTTTAGATTGTTGAATTTGATTTATATCGTCGTGTTTTGGGGCCTTGATTATAAAAAAGAAGAAATATAAAGCACCAATGATTGCTATTATAATTGGTGTAACAATTATAATAGTTTTTTTGATTTTCTTTTTTTTGTCGTCACTATTCGTTACTTCAGACGGTATTAGTGGCTCTTCTTCTAGTTCGTCGGTCATATATAGTTTTCAGTTTTATATTGAAAGTGTTAATATTTTGTAGTACTTTCTATAACTGTAGTACAAAATACATGAAACTTGAAAAATTTTCTACTAAAATATCAGATATATTTATACTAAATATAGAAAACAGTTTAAATTACATAAATAAATATGGATTCTTTTGATTATATGGCGCAACTTTCTATACACAAACTATCTTTAGCTTTTTGGGTCTTTTTGTTTGGAGGACTGTTTTTTTTCTGCAATGCTGCTTATGCAAATAATGCTTCATATATCACGCTATCTAACCAAATTGCTAGGAAAACGCAGTTAGAGATGATTGCAAATAATGTTGCTAATTCTAACACAGTTGGTTTTGAACAAGATAATTTATTATTCAGAGCAGTGGATGTAAAGCAAAATGCGAGAAGAAACAATTCTTTTGCCTGGGCAGAAACAACTTACCGTAATGGTGATCCGGGAGCAATTAAAGTTACTAATAGACCTACAGATTTAGCAATTGGCGGTGAAGGATATTTTAAAGTTGCTACTCCGAGGGGAGCAAGATATACTCTAGATGGATCTATGGTTATTAATAATCAAGGAATCTTGGTTAACATGAATGGATTTCCTTATCTAAGTGCCGAGGGAGAGTTTATAGAAATAGCCGAGGATTTTCAAACTATAGAGGTAGCTTCTAATGGCGCCATC
This sequence comes from uncultured Rickettsiaceae bacterium, assembly GCA_905479885.1. Lineage (GTDB taxonomy): Bacteria > Pseudomonadota > Alphaproteobacteria > Rickettsiales > Rickettsiaceae > Megaera_A. The sequence goes on from CAJQOE010000052.1 coordinate 4,223, forward strand.
TTCGTCGATGATGAGGAAATAGGTACGATAGGTGTATTTGGATTTGATAGCCCAGATCCTATTATTAAAGAAGGTGGTAACTTATATGCAATTCAAGGTGGAGATATTCTTTTAGAAGAATTTACAATTATATCCGGTGCGCTAAAAGCTTCAAATGTGAATCCAACTTTGGCTATGGCACAGATGGTAGAAATGCAAAGATCATATGGCCTGACAACAGATGTAATGACAAACATTAATGAGACAGAGACTTCAGCAATTAATAAACTAACAAAATAAGAGAGATATTATGGCATCAGTAGCAATGAGCGCAGCAGTAACAGGCGCGCAAGCACAGCAATTAAGGATTGATACTATCGCAAATAACGTGGCAAACGTAAACACAGATGGTTTTAAAAGAGTTGAAGCTAGTTTCTCTGATTTATTTTATGTGAATTTAAAAAGAGCTGGTATTTTAGAAAATGCTGAAGCAGCACCAAGACCAACAGGAGTTCAGGTTGGTATGGGAACAAAGATTCTTGGAACATTTAGAAATATGGAAATGGGGCCTTTGCGTCAAACCTTCCTTCCACTAGATGTAGCAATTACTGGTGCTGGTTATTTTGCAATTACTTTACCAAATAACAGAATTGGTTATACAAGAGCCGGTACATTTCATAGAGATCCAGAGAGTGGGAACATAGTAACTACAGATGGTAATTTCCTTGAGCCAGCAATTAATATCCCAGCAAATATCCCCGTGGAAACTGTACAAATCTCTGAATCTGGAGTTGTTACTGCTCAGGATCCGGATAATAGTGCTGAAATAATTCCACTTGGTGAATTGGAATTATTTACCTTTCAAAATGAAAGCGGCCTTGAAGCAATAGGGAATAATTTGTTAGTGGAAACTGTAGGTTCTGGAGAAGCTATTGCTGTGGAGGATACTTCTGGCCGAGTTAAGCAAGGATTCTTAGAAACTTCGAATGTCAAAGCCGTAGAAGAATTGACAAAATTAATTGAAGCTCAAAGAGCTTACGAGCTAAATACCAGGGTAATTAGCACGCAAGATAAGATTCTAGAAACCACAAATAATATCAAATAATTGATAGCATCACTGCAAGGTGGGTGATATTATGAGCTTGGAAATATATTGGAAAACGAATAAATGAAATTATATAGATATATATTAGTGTTGCTATTATTAGTTAGCGCAACTATGCAGGTTGTAGCGTCGGATGATTTTGTTGATACGACTATAAATGAATTGTTGCAGGCCAAAATTACAGATGCAAGAGTTCTAATTGAGCAACAATATAACTCTCAAAGCAAGGTGGATCGTCTTAAATCTCGTCGAGAAGAAATAAAATCTATCGTTTTAGAGAAGTTTGATACGAAATATTCCAGCTTTCGGGTGTTAGTTCAGTATAACGATGGTAAGTCAGAGCCGTTTTCTGGTCGTTATATTTCTTATGTCATGGCGCCGGTAGCAGCGAAATATATTAAATATGCTGAAATTATACAATCAGATGATATCACTACAGAAAAAACCCTTCTTGCTAATATAAAGAAAGGTTTTGCAACGGAAGAATCTGAAGTTGTGGGGATGCAGGCTAAAAAGTATATAGCTGTCGGTAAAATGTTTAAATTAAACGAAATGTCTAGCCCGCCAGTGATAAAAAATAATGATCCAGTAAATATTGTGTACTCATCTGGATCAATCAGTTTAAAAACTGTAGGTATATCAATGGGAGTTGGTGCAGTGGGTGATATGATCAAAGTAAAAAATAGTTCTTCTGGCGCAGTTCTGCTTGGTCAGATAATAAATAAAAATACTGTGCAGGTGGGCGGGAACAATGAATAAATTTTTATGGGTGCTTTTATCTTTCTTTGTGCTGGCTTCTTGTAGCGACACTGCGGATCGTTTAAAAAGAGTCGGGAAAGCGCCAGAGTTCGAAAATATTGAGATTCCTACGATAGAAGAAGATGAAGAAGAGATAGAACGTCGCGCAGAGCGAGATGAAGTGCAGCATGTGCATATGCGTAAAACTAATTCGTTGTGGCAACCAGGTTCGACAAAATTTTTCAGAGATAGCAGGGCATGGAAAGTTGGTGATATTATTCGTGTAGTTGTGGAGATATCAGATAATGCTAGCTTAAATAATTCTACACAGCAAAATCGTAATGGTAGTGATAGTTTAGGCATTCCTAATTTATTTGGTAAAGAAAAGGCTATAGCTGCTAATTTATCAAGTACTGCTGATCTTAGTTCTTTGGTTAAAACAAACTCTTCTCGTAATCATTCAGGTAGTGGAAATATTTCTCGTAAAGAAGATATAAAAACAGAAATTGCTGCAGTTGTAGCTAAAGTACTGCCTAACGGAAATTTAGTAGTACAAGGACATCAGGAAGTACGAGTAAATTACGAATTACGTGAAATAAAAGTAGCGGGAATCATCAGACCAAAAGATATTACGAGTAATAATTCGATACGTACTAATCAAATGGCTGAAGCTCGTATTTCTTACGGTGGGCGTGGTGTTGTTAGTGATGTTCAGCAGCCAAGAGCTGGTGCGCAGGTTATTGATATACTAGCTCCGTTTTAAATATTGTTGATAGAGTAAATTATGGATCCAGGATTTGTAGGGGAGATAGGTAGAGAAGCAGTATACGTATTAGTTATGACATCAATGCCTGTGTTGCTTTTGGCTTTGGTGGTCGGTTTGTGTATTTCGTTGTTTCAGGCTTTGACTCAAATTCAGGAAACTACTTTAACATTTGTGCCTAAAATTATTGCAGTATATTTTGGTATGTTAGTTATTATGCCTTATATGTTTGGCAAACTGAAAGTTTTTATGGATCACATAATGCAGCACATTATTCAGTAGTCAGGTATGTTTATTTTATGTTAGTTTAATTTGAATATTATAATTAAACTTCTAATTTCCTACCATGAACGAAAATCAATTCAAAGTAAAATATAATTATACTAACGCCACTCCGGTGATGCAGCAATTTCTGGATATTAAATTCAGTAATATTGAATGCCTATTGCTATTCCGTATGGGTGATTTTTATGAATTATTTTATGAGGATGCAATTACTGCTAGCCGGACACTTGGTATTGCGCTTACTAAGCGTGGTAAAACTGGAGCAGATGAAATAGCAATGTGCGGTGTTCCGCATCACGCCTTGGAGAACTATTTAAATAAATTACTTGAAGAAGGCTTTAAGGTCGCTATTTGCGATCAGACAGAAACGCCAGAGCAGGCAAAAAAACGTGCTGGGTATAAGGCGGTAGTTAATAGGTCTGTAGTAAGGATTATCACTCCCGGGACTATTATTGAAGAATCTCTGCTTGCAGCAGGAGAACCTAACTATTTAGTTAGTATAGCAATAGATAAACATATAGCTTCCATTGCATCAGTAGATTTATCTACCTCAGAATTTTTAGTTATTTCATTGCCAGAAGCAGAGATTCTTAATGAGATTGCACGTTTGCGCCCCAAAGAAATATTATTGAGTGATAAATATCGGATTAGTGATCTTGCTTCGTTAATTAGTACGCAGTTAAATATGCGTATTTCTTTTCAGGTGGATAGTTTTTATGCACCGCGTAAATGTGAAAATAACATTCTAGATTTTTATAAAATTACTGCGCTAGATGCTATTGGTCAATTAGCAGGAGCGCAAATTTCTGCAGTTGGAAGTATTATTGAATATATTTCATTAACTCAGAAAGAAAAATTACCCAAATTACCAACGCCTAAGATTCTAAATTACCAAAAATTCATGAGCATAGATGCCTCAACCAGGCGTAATTTAGAAATTAATAATACACAATCTGGCGGCGTTAAAGGTAGTTTGTTTGCTTGTATAGATGGCACAGTCAGCAAAGGGGGAAGCCGTTTATTATATCAATATCTTTCCGCGCCTCTAATTGATATTGATTTAATCAACAAACGTTTAGATATTACGACGTTTTTTTATAATAATATTTCTTTAGTTGAATCGATTAAAAAAGCCTTGAAGCAAACAGGAGATCTAGAGCGCTGCATCACGCGTTTACATATGGGGCGCAGTACGCCGAAGGATCTGCTTAGTATTAAATATACGATTGAAATTGCAGAACAGATACGTGCTGAGTTTGTAATAAACAAAAATATTGATTTACCCAAAAATATTGAAAAAATCATCGAGCCCTTGTTAGGACAAAGCGAATTATATGAATTAATTGCAGCCTCTATTAGAGAAGAAGCTTCTAATTCTATTAGCGACGGAAAAATCATTAAACCAGAATATCATCCCAAAATCGTAGAACTATATGAACTGATAGAAAATGGGCAAGCTGCAATCGATAAATTGCGCAATCAATATCGAATGGATACTGGCATTGATACTCTAAAAATCAATAATAATAATGTACTGGGATTATTTATTGATATTACTTCAAGGCATGCTGATAAAGTTTTGGATACTAAATTTATCCATAGACAGACGACAGCTAACTCTGTGCGTTACACCACAAAAGAATTACAAGAGCTTGAGAGTAAGATGGTTAATGCTAAATTGCTTGTAGTGAATTTAGAACAAGAAATTTATCACAAAGTTTGTTTGCAGGTAATTGATCACCAGGCAAAGCTACTTTCGTTGGCAAAGACTCTAAGCATACTTGATGTATATTGTTCTTTTGCAATGTTGGCAGAGGAACATGATTATTGCAGGCCAGAGCTATCAAATGATATGCAATTTGAAATAATAGAAGGCAGACACCCGGTAGTAGAGGCGGCTTTAAAAAAATCTAATGAAAGTTTCACATATAATGATTGTACTCTATCAAGTGATGAACGTGTATGGTTGATTACGGGGCCCAATATGGCAGGAAAAAGTACGTATTTAAGGCAGAATGCGGTGATTGCAATATTGGCTCATATCGGATCGTACGTTCCGGCTAAATCGGCGCATATTGGTGTAGTGGACAAAATCTTCACTCGCATTGGTGCTGGTGATGATTTGAACAAAGGGCAATCAACATTTATGCTAGAGATGCTGGAAACTTCCGCCATATTGGCACAATCTTCGCATCAATCATTGATTATATTAGATGAAGTAGGGCGGGGTACTTCTACTTACGACGGCGTATCCATCGCGTGGTCTGTGCTTGAGCACATACATGATAAAATTCGTGCACGCTGTTTATTTGCTACGCATTATCATGAACTGACATCAATGGAAAATATATTACCAGCATTGGCTAATTATACTATAGATATACAGGATAATGACGGGATCATTTTGTTCTTGCATAAAATAATCAAAGGCGCTGCAGATCGGTCATATGGGGTGCATGTGGCGGAGCTTGCGGGTTTGCCAAAATCAGTTATTAAAAGGGCTTTAGAACTACTTAAAAAATTTGAGAAGGATGCGGGAAAATCAAATAAACAAATAATGCAATCAGAGTCACATAATATGAGTTTATTTGAAATGAATGCAAGTAATCCTATCAATGAAAAACACAGTAAACTCTTTGCCCAAATAGTCGAAATTGACCCAGATAAACTAACGCCACGAGAAGCTTTGGATGTTTTGTATAAATTAAAGGAAAATTCTTGATTATTGAAGTTATTTGCAATAGAAATATAAACAAAATTATTATAGGAAAACTTTTATGACTAAAGCAAAAAAAGCTACAGTAAAATCTAAGGACTTAAAGCAAGTCCAAGATCATTATTTAGACTACCCTTACCCGCATAGAAATCCGGAAGATGAAAAAACTAGATTATTAAGAATTTACGGGGATTATCTGGGTGAAATAAATCACTGGTTATTTGAAGGCAAGAAAGAATTTAAAAAAGGTTTTCGTGTTTTGATAGCTGGCGGCGGTACAGGTGATTCTACAGTCTACCTAGCTGAGCAATTAAAAGATACTGATGCTGATATCGTCTACCTTGATTTTAGTAAAAATAGTATGAAAATTGCACAAGAGCGTGCTAAAAATCGTGGGCTAAAAAACATTACTTGGATTAACGATAGCATATTAAATATTCCAGATTTAAAGCTTGGTAAGTTTGATTATATCCAATGTTCTGGTGTTTTGCATCATTTAGAAAATCTAGATGCGGGCTTAAAAGCCTTGTCAGATTCGCTAACTGATGATGGCGGTATGGGGATAATGGTGTACGCGCAGTATGGTAGAACAGCTGTCTATCAAATCCAAGATATAATGAAGATGGTTAATGAAGGCGTTGAGTCACGCCAGGAAGAAGTAAAAAATGGCTGGGAAGTAATGAATAATTTACCAGCAACTAATTGGTATAATCGTGGTAAAGATTTGCTTTCAGACCATATTAGTCACGGTGATGTTGGTATGTACGACATGTTCTTGCACAAACAAGACAGGGCATATACCGTTCCACAGATCTATGATTTTGTAGAAAAAGCAAAGTTAAATTTTGTCGAATTTCAGTCTGCTCATAGTCGTGCTATGCTCAATATTGCGCGTTATATTAAAGATCCAGTATTATTGAAGCGTTTGCAAAAGATGGATAAATCCAAACAGCAAGCAATGTGTGAAATCATGTGCGGATCAATCATTAAGCATAGTTTTTATGTATCAAAGAAGAAAAAGCCTGTTGCTAAATTAACAAATTTGGATAATGTACCTTATATATATATAGTACCTAACGTACCAAAGCAGGTTTCAGATTATCTAGCAATGAATAAGAATTTGATTGGCAGCCATATGCAGTTTTCTTGGAAATCAGATTTTCTTGGTGATACTACCATATATATCCCTGTGTCTCAATATACAGAGCATTTATTCCGCCATATGATTAGTGAAAGTAAGAGTCTTAAAGAAATTTTTCAGGGGATAGAAAAAGATATGGGCAAAAAAATTAAAGATACTGATCTAATGGGCGAAGTGAATAGGATTTTCCCTCTACTAGAAGAAGTTGGTGTTTTGCTATTACGCAATAAAAAAATTAGTATTGTGCCGATAAAATAAGGTTGCATATTCATTGAGATAAAACGTGGTGATTTTATAAATTATTACGTTTTATAAATATATAATTAAGTTATACGAGGCTCTTTTGACTAAATCTAGTTGCGGTAAATATTGGCGATCTAGGGATTATGATGAAGGGTTTATTTCTGATCTTGCTCGTGTTTTAAAAATCAGTGATTTATTAGCTAGACTTTTATCGTCGCGAGTCAGTTCGCTTGAAGAAGCTGAACAATTCCTTGACCCCAAAATTAAATCTCAGCTTCCAGATCCTATGCATTTAAAGGATATGGAACAAGCAATTGAGCGTACTATAAAGGCTATTCAAGCGTCAGAAAAAATATGCATCTTTGCAGATTATGATGTTGATGGTGCCACTTCTTCAGCGTTATTACTTAATATATTTAGAGAACTACAAGTTAATGCTAGTATATATGTGCCAGACCGAATTTCTGAAGGTTATGGCCCAACGGTGGAGGCGATGCGCAAAATTCATAAAAGTGGAGTGTCGTTGCTAATCACGGTTGATTGTGGTTCAGTTGCCTTTGAGGCTCTGGATGCAGCATCTGATATTGGTATGGATGTTATTGTTATAGATCACCATATTAGCATGGATAATTTACCCAAAGCTGTAGCGGTGATTAACCCAAATCGTTTAGACGAAACTAGTGAGTGTAAAAATCTAGCAGCAGTGGGAGTATCTTTCTTATTTGCAGTAGCATTATTGGCCAAGCTTAAGAGCATTGATTATTTTCAGAAAAAAAACCTTGCCCCGCCCAATTTAATTAAGCAATTAGACCTAGTAGCACTTGGAACTGTTTGTGACGTAATGCAGCTTACGGGACTAAATAGGGCTTTTGTTAAGCAAGGGCTAAAAGTTGCTAGGTCTAGAGGGAATATAGGTTATAAAACTCTATGTGATGTTGCAAATATTCAAGAGGCGATTAATTGTTATCATTTAGGCTTTGTGCTTGGTCCAAGGATTAATGCAGGTGGTAGGGTTGGTAAATCGTCACTTGGTGCTACCTTGCTTTCTACGAATTCAGCATTAGAAGCGCACGAAATTGCTACAGAGCTTGATCGGCATAATGAAGAAAGGAAAGTTATAGAATTTACCATGATTGAAGAGGCCAATGCTATGGCAGAGGCGCAAAAGGACGATCCAATGCTATTTATTAAAGGAGAGGGGTGGCACCCTGGTGTAATTGGTATTGTAGCTGGGCGTTTGAAAGAAAAATATAATAAGCCAGTGGCTGTTATTGCAGTTAATGAAGGAATTGGCAAGGCTTCGTGCCGTTCAATCAAAGGAGTAGATTTTGGTTGTAAGCTTATTGAGGCGAAGCAGCATGATTTATTAATAGCTGGCGGCGGTCACGCTATGGCAGCTGGGTTTACTGCCAAAGAAACAAAACTAGGTGAATTGCAGGAATTCTTAAATAATAAATTCAAAAAAGATTTAGATAAGTCTGATGCACATTTATATGAATATTATGATATAGACTTAACTAGCTCTGCCGCTACTCTTGACCTTGTTTCTGAAATAGAATGTATAGAGCCGTTTGGTGTAGGTAATCAATCTCCAACTTTTAGGTTTTCAAATTTATACGTATTAAAAGCTGATGTTGTTGGTGCTAAGCATATTAAAGTTGTGTTTGCTCCAGAAAGGGAAGCATATGGATCTAAGCCACTAACAGCCATTGCATTTAATGTTGTTGGTACAGAGATGGGGGATAAGTTATTATCTCGTAAGCCTCACTCGATGTCTGTGTTTGGTAAGCTTAAAGTAAATAAATGGCAAGATAGAGAAACTGTCCAGCTGCAATTAAGTGATTTATTGGTCTCAAGCTAAATGACTGTATTCTGGATATCAAATCCGAATTTGATGGGTAATGTTTATTTAATAGTTTTTACTTTTTTCTTGAATGACTTAATCTATTGGTTTATACTTGTTCATATACTTGTATTATAGTATATAAAAGAAATTAAGGGGTACGTAATAATTTATAATTAATCAAATAATAACAATAATAATTTCAATATAAATAAAAGGAAAAAATATGAAGAATACTAATGAAGGCACCTCAATATCAATTAATGCAGCAGTACACGTAGGCGCGATAAAAATTTTTCCTGGTGCTGTAATTACAATTCCTGCCAGCAATAGTATTAGTGGTCCAATAGATATTATCTTTGGAGAGGATGTAATGCATTTGGCAGAGAATGCGTCTTTGAGCAATTGTACTATGGAAGTAGTAGGTGATCAATTGCAAATTACACCTTTAGGTGAATTAGCAGAATAACAAGCAAAATTTAACCTTTTTTTGAATGTTCTTTGTCGCCGACTGTTGTATATTCGCTGGTCGGCGATTTATGTTTTTATAACTTATGTTTTTACTCCTCTTCTTTAGTAGTAAGGCCTTTTAATTTGGCTAGTGCAGCCTCCAGTAAGCTATTGTCGTAGGCATCACCTGATACGTAGTTGGGTGTATCAGGTTCTTCAGTTTCTGCTGGTGGCTCTTCAGCCGCTACTGGTAGTTCAATAATTTCATTAAGTACATTTAATCTATCTCGCGCGGCGTCGGTTAAGCTGTCATAGTAGGCTTCGCTTAGTATATAATTGGCGCTGGTGCTTTGATTAGTTGTTGTAGTATTTTGAGGATAGGCATTAACATGGTCTGCAAAGTTAATTCCTAGCAATTGAGCTCTAATGCTGTCAAGTAACTCATATTTGTACGTAGTGCTGTCTAAATAAGGAAAATTTTTGATAATATTATGCTCATAAGTATCCAGTGGTAAAAGCAGGTCTGAGGTCCTGACTTTGTTTGCTACACCATTTGCATTATTAATAGTGTCTAGTCTGTCACTAGCTGCGGCTACTGTTAGAAAATATGCAATATCTATCATAAGAGTATGGTTTAAATTTTGATCAAGTTCTCTCGTCATGTAAATCATCTAAGTCATCAATATGCAAAATCATTTCATCTGCCTGAGTTTCAACTTTCGCAAGTTGACCATTTGGAGCGAAATGTTCAATAATTTTATCAGAGAAGGACAAAAACACCGCTATTGTCGCAGCTAATAAACCTAAAAATACAGACATAATCCACATCTTAATTTTATTTGGCAATTAATAATAGAAACTCCTTTGCCTATTACAATTATAAGTCTACACCCATTCTAGTTAACAAATAGTAAACGTAGATTTTTCTGCAATATATAATAAATCACCTAAGCATTAATTGACCTGGAGGCATTATAAGGATAAAATGTATAAGTTAAATTAAGGGAATCATATTATATATGACATCAAGAACTGTAGTTAGTAATAAATTAGTGTTTAAGGGATCACTGGGAGATAGTTTGGTAGCCAGATTAGACGCACCAGAGTCGCCAATTGCGTACGTTTTATTTGCGCATTATTTTACTGGTAATAAAGATATCAGCGCACTTAGTCGCATTTCTAGAGCGTTAAATCAAGCAAATATTGCATTGTTTCGTTTTGATTATACTGGGCTTGGAGCAAGTGGAGGTAATTTTGCCAACACTAATTTTTCTTCTAACGTAAAAGATCTAATAGCCGCGGCGAATTTTATGCGTGAACATTACCAAGCGCCGCAAATAGTTGTCGGGCATAGCCTTGGTGGAACTGCTGCGATTGCTGCTGCGTCAGAAATTCCTGAGGTTAAAGCCGTTGCAACAATAGGTTCGCCATGTGATACTGAGCATGTACAGCATAATTTTGCCCACCATATTGATGAAATTAACGAAAAAGGCGAGGCAGAAGTTATCCTTGGTGGTAAAAAGTTTAACATCAAGAAGCAATTCCTCGATGATATTAATAGTCAAAATATGCCAGAAAAAATTAGTAATTTAAGAAAAGCATTACTTGTTATGCACTCACCTGTTGATGGTACAGTGGGAATAGAGAATGCGCAGCGTATTTATGAGCTTGCCAAGCATCCTAAGAGCTTTATCTCGCTGGACAATGCAGATCACTTGCTTATGCGTAGCCCAATAGATAGTAAATATGTAGCTGAAGTACTTGCAGCCTGGGCAAGTAGGTATTTAAATAATTAAGTATATAAATGATTCTGTAGAAATTTTGGAAGTACGCGCCAGTTAAAAAATTGCTTAGGCGTCTTCTAAGATAGTGTATTTTCCAGTTAGCATGCGCTCTAAAGATAGTCTAGCTTTAGCAGCAACTTGCGGATCAAGTTTGATCTCTGGAGCTTTATTAACCATACATAGGTATATTTTTTCAAGCGAGTTGAGACGCATATAAGGACATTGGCTACACGAGGTACAACCTCCTTCTATAGACGGCACGTCGTAGAATTTACTCTCGGGTGATACTTTGTGCATTTGATGAATAATGCCAGGTTCTGTTAGAACAATAAAATCTAGGCCATTATTTTCTTTTACATAATTTAATAATGAAGATGTTGAGCCAATGTGGTTGGCGTATTCTAATAATGCAGTAGGGCATTCTGGGTGTGCGATAATTTCCGCCCCAGGGTGCATTGTTTTTATACGTACTAATTCGCGTTCTGAAAAATTTTCATGCACGATACATGTGCCATTCCACAAGGTCATTGGACGACCTGTTTTGCGAATTAGATAATTTCCTAGATGCTTGTCAGGAGCAAACAATATTTCCTTATCTAGTGGTATAGAGTTAATAATTGCTTCTGCGCTAGAAGATGTCACTATTATGTCAGACAATGCTTTTACTTCTGCCGAGCAGTTGATATATGTTACATATACATGATTAGGATGTTGTTGACGAAACTTTTTAAACTCTGCTGGTTTACAAGAGTCTTCCAAAGAGCATCCAGCATTTAAATCTGGCAATAATACCTGTTTTTTAGGGTTTAAAATGGAAGCAGCTTCTGCCATGAATTTTACTCCACAGAATATTATAGTATCTGCATTAGTTTCAGCCGCTTTTCTAGATAGCTCAAGAGAGTCGCCAATAAAATCTGCTATTTCTTGTATTTCTGGATCTTGATAATAGTGCGCTAAAATAACAGCGTTCATCTCTTTCTTTAGCTTAGCAATTTCTGCTTCTAAATTAATGTAAGGATCAATGTTAAGTTCTGTTAGTTGTTGCATCTTAGGTTTTCAATAAAGAAATTTGTGTTTAGAGTTTTTAAGTATTTAAAGAGTTTTTAGCATAAGTTGCTCTTCTGGTCAATCGTAGCTATTGCAAAAACATTTTTATATACTACAATTCTTTACAGTTTTATATGACTATTACAGCATTTAAAAATAGTAACGGAGTGAGTTTATGATTTTAAAAAATTGTGCGGCAGTAGAATTTTCTAGGATAATGCAAACCAGGTATAATACCAATGATTTAAACGGTGTGTCTAAGAATTTTATAACAAATCCTGAATTTGCTAAAAGTACTATAGAAGATATATTAGGACTTTTAAAAAATACTGATGAACTACGTTTGTTATGTTCTGAAGAGTTTTCTGTCGATGCGTTAGAATTTTTAAAGCAGTTTTATATTGATATGAGTATTTATTTACAAGATCATTAGGATTTGAGTGAGTAGTGGGTATAGACATAGAATATTAGTAAATATGTTATATTGTTATTGTTTAGATTGAAAAAGCTTAGCGAAAAAGCTATCATCTTATGTATGCATAAATCAAGATATCATAAAATTAGGTGAGCTGTGGATCCACAAGAAGTTGTAGATAAATATAAATCTTATGGAATTAAGTTAGATGAACTAATGGTCAAAAAGGCCATTGAGTTTGCTATAAAATATCATGGCACGCAAAAGCGTGCTTCGGGTGATCCTTATTATTACCATCCATTGCAAGTAGCAGAAATCATAGCAGAAATGCGGTTGGATTCTGATTCAATAATAACAGCAATTTTGCATGACACAATAGAGGATACTGACCTTACTTTTAAAGAAATAGAACGGCATTTTAGTCCAGAAATAGCCAAGCTTGTTGATGGGGTTACAAAGCTTACAAAAATCGAGTTCAAGCCAGATAATGTACGGCAAGCAGAAAATTTTCGTAAATTATTATTCGCGATGAGTGATGATATAAGAGTATTGCTTATTAAGCTTGCTGATCGTTTACATAACATGCGTACCATTGATTTTATTAGTAAGCCAGAAAAAAGGAAGCTTATAGCTCTTGAAACAATGGAAATTTACGCTCCTTTAGCTGAAAGAATAGGTGCGCAACAATTAAAAATTGAGTTGCAGGATATTTGTTTTAGGGTTTTGAACCCAGAAGTACGAGAATCTATTTTAAATCGTTTTGCTAGTATTGAAAGTGACAAGGGAAATTTTGTTGAACAAATAGTTGCAGAAATAAAGAAGAGTGTATGTGCAGATGGTACTAAGGCAGAGGTTTACGGTAGAAGAAAAACACCATATTCCACCTGGATGAAGATGAAGCAAAAAGACGTTGGGCTTGACCAGTTATCGGATATTGTAGCATTTCGAGTTGTGGTAAATACAGTAGAAGATTGCTATCGAGCGCTTGGTATAGTGCATGCAGCTAATAAAATGGTTCCAGATAATTTTCAAGATTTTATCAGTACGCCTAAAGCCAATGGCTATCAATCATTGCATACCGTAGTAATTGGTCCATTTATGGACAAAATTGAGATTCAAATTCGTACACAAGAAATGCATGATATTGCTGAGCTTGGTGTTGCAGCTCATTGGCGTTATAAGCAAGGACATGAGGATGCATCAGAAGGTAGACAATATACTTGGATTAGGGAATTATTATCAATTCTTGAACAAGATAGTGCTCCAGAAGAATTCCTACAAAATACTAAGTTAGCAATGTATTACGATCAGGTCTTTTGTTTTACCCCTCGAGGGAGTTTAATAGCATTACCTAAAGGCGCAACAACAGTTGATTTTGCCTATATGGTGCATTCGGATATAGGTAATTCATGTGTTGGTGCAAAGGTGAATGGACGCATCGTTCCGCTTAGAACGCAATTAGTAAACGGTGATCAAGTTGAAATCATTACTTCAAAAAATCAAAGTGCCTCACCTTCGTGGGAAAAGTTTGTTGTTACTGGTAAGGCGCGTTCGGAAATTAGAAAAATTACTCTAAGTCAACAGAATGAACAATATGTAAAGCTTGGACGTAATATTATTACTAAAGCATTGAAAGTAGCGAATATTGCCAATGAAACAAAAGCTTTGGAAAAGGCCGCCAAGGTTTTTGATAAAACTTTGGAAGGTTTATTCTTTGCGATTGGTGGAGGTACTATAACGCGTGAAGAAGTACTGAAGCAGGTACAGCCGCAAAAAAGTAGACTTAGTTCCACTTTATCCTTATTAAAATTTGGCCGTAAAAAGCTTACTCCAGAGCAAAAACAAGAAAACTCAGTGCCAATTAAGGGCTTAATATCTGGGATGGCAATGCATTATGCAAAATGTTGTCATCCATTGCCAGGCGATAAAATTGTAGGGGTGGTCCACACTGGCAGCGGTGTAACCATTCACACTTCTGACTGTGAAATGTTAAATAACTTTGCTGGTATGCCAGAACGTATTATAGACCTTACTTGGGATAGTAATGCCTCAAATATTCCATTCGTATGTAGAATAAGTGTTGTGTTATTAAACGAAGCATCTGGTTTAGCTATTATTTCGACTGAAATAGCACGTGATGGTGGAAATATCATTAACTTTAAAATTACTAGTCGTAATTCTGATTATTTTGAAATGACTTTTGATATCGAGGTATCGTCTTTAGATCATATAGAAACGATTATCAACTCACTACGAACCAAAAAAGTAGTGCAGCATGTAGAACGTACCAAATATTGATTACATCCTAAAGAAAAATCATAGTTATCAAAGGGGTGAAATCAAAACGCGATTTTTTAGTTGTGTCTTAGGCAAATATTCAGTGAAAATATGTATTTAAATTGTTCCATAACAGCAAAATCGTATACTATTATCAAATTAAGTAAATAAAAACAGGGGTTTTTTTATGATAGTTGGAATTGGTACAGACATAGTTAATATTGAGCGTATAGAACATATTTATAGTAAATTTGGTGATGATTTTGTATATAAAAATTTTCATAAATTGGAAATAGCATATCTAACAACTCTAACCCATGCGGCAAAAATAGGTTATTTGGCTAAAAGATTTGCAGCAAAAGAAGCGGTGGCTAAGGCTTTAGGTATTGGAATAGGGCATGGCTTGGCTTTTAAAGATATAGCGGTTGTAAATAATGAGTCTGGGGCACCGCAAGTCTTAATATCGGAAGCAATATACCCTAGTATTAATGAATATAATATTCACATTTCTTTGTCAGATGATCATCCGTTTGCGGTTGCATTTGTGACTGTTAGTAAGTAGTATAACTACATATATTAATATGGTTATATTCAGAAGGTATAAATGCTGCTATTGGAGATGAAGCGTAAGAAGGGAACATTAAATGTAATTCATTTTGTAGGCATTGGTGGCATAGGGATGAGTGGCATAGCTGAAATTATGAATAATCTCGGTTATAAAATACAAGGTTCTGACCTCTCAGACAACGCCAATACTAAGAGACTAGAGGCAAAAGGGGTTAAAATTTTCATGGGTCATGATGCCGCCAACGTACAAGATGCATCGTATGTTGTTATTTCTACAGCAGTAAAATCTGATAATCCTGAGGTAATTGCTGCTAGAGAAAGTCAAATTCCTGTTATTAGGCGCGCTGAAATGTTAGCGGAATTAATGCGTTTAAAATGCTCCGTTGCGGTTTCAGGTTCACATGGTAAAACCACGACCACGTCGCTTGTTGCTTGTTTGTTTGAAGCCGCTGGTCTTGATCCAACGGTTATTAATGGCGGTATCATTAACAATAGATCTACTAATGCTTATCTAGGACAAAGTGATTATTTAGTTGTAGAGGCAGATGAATCGGATGCTACTTTTATAAAAATTCCTTCTACAATAGGTATTATTACTAATATTGATCCAGAACATATGGATTATTATAAAGATTTTGACAGTCTGATAGCTGCGTTCAAAAGCTTTATAAGGAATTTGCCATTTTATGGTTTCGGTGTAGCTTGTATTGATCATCCAGTTGTTAGAAAATTAGTGGAAGATGTAACAGAAAGGCGTATTGTGACTTATGGTATTGATTCTGACGATGCGCATATTTTAGCTTATAATATAAACTCTGATACGTATTCTTCAACATTTGATATCAAGCTCCAATTGCCTAATTCTAGGGGAACAACAACTATCGAGCAGATTGTTATCCCAACACCTGGTAAACATAACGTTTTAAATGCGTTAGCCGCTATAGCTGTGGGCGTAGAGCTAGATTTTGGTATAAAATTAATACAAGATGGTTTTAAAAAATTCCAAGGGGTGAAAAGACGTTTTACTAAGATATGTGAATATAATGGTGCTGAGATTATTGATGATTATGCGCACCACCCAGTAGAAATTAGCGCAACTTTATCTACAGCGCGTGCTATCGCTGAACAACGCAAGGGAAAGGTCGTTGCTATTTTCCAACCTCATAGATATTCAAGGTTAGAAAATTTATTCTCTGATTTTTCTAATTGTTTTACCGATGCAGCAAATATTTACATTACTGATGTTTTTGCAGCCGGTGAACAGGCTATAGAAGGTATTAGCGGTAAAACTCTAGCTCAAGCTATAGAAAAAACAGGAGCTGTATCTGAGTACATCGCTGATCATCAAGATATAGCGAGTATCATTGCTTCAGTAGCAGGCAAAGGCGATGTAATTGTGTTAATGGGTGCTGGTACAATTACTAGCTGGGCTAACGCATTACCGGGACTTCTAGAAACTATTGATAGTAATAATCAGAGTACTAAGTATCACAATGGTTAGAGGTGTATGTAAGTTAAATTATAACCTTGCCCACCTAACTTGGTTTAAAGTTGGCGGTGCGGCAGATGTTTTATTTAAGCCAGAAGATACTGAAGATTTATCTGAGTTTTTAAAACAAAATGCATCTATCCTACCAGTTACTGTGCTGGGAGCTGGCTCGAATGTTATTATTCGAGATAAAGGTATTGAGGGTATAGTAGTTAAACTTGGACGTGGGTTTACTGATATAGCATTACTTGCAGATGGGACATTAGCTGTCGGTGCTGCTTGCCTAAACTTTAACTTAGCTAAATTTGTGCAATCACATTCAATTAAAGGGTTTGAATTTTTAGTTGGTATACCCGGGACTATTGGTGGAGGTGTGGCTATGAACGCAGGTGCATATGGTAATGAGTTTAAAGATATAGTAATTTCTGTACAGGCTTTAGACCTAAAAGGCAATATGCATTATATTAGTTTAGAAAATATTGGTTTTTCTTACAGGTGCAATTCCTTGCCAAAAGATTTGGTTATTACTAAGGTGATTTTTAAAGTCCAAACAGGTGATGCTGCTAGTATAAAAGGGCGCATGGATGAAATAAATAAGAATAGATCGGCAACGCAACCTATTACGGAAAAAACAGGCGGTAGTACATTTGCCAATCCAGATGGTCATAAAGCGTGGGAGCTAATAGATGCAGCTGGTATGCGAAGTAAAGCAGTTGGAGGAGCCTCTATGTCTTCTAAGCATTGTAATTTTATGATTAATAATGGCAATGCTACAGCAAGCAATATGGAACAATTAGGGGAATTAGTTCGAGCAGCGGTTAAAGCACATTCTGGAATTGAATTGCAATGGGAAATTAAGCGGATAGGTAGAAATGGGAGAATTTAATACAGTCTATATTGCTAAATCAAAAATAATTGATTGTATGCAGAAAAAAAATACAAACCTTGCTGAGTATGTGCAAGCAAATGGCCTAGATATATCTAAGTTCAATTTTGTTCCTATCCCTACAAAGAAGCACGTTGCGGTTATTGGAGCTGGTATGTCTGCAGAGCGCGAAGTTTCTTTGATGTCATCAAATGGAATAGTGAATTCATTGATTGAGCTGGGTTATCATGTAACATTTATTGATATGGGAGCAGATATTGCGCAGGTGCTGGCGGTGATTAAGCCAGCTGTAGTGTATAATGCTTTGCATGGTACATATGGTGAAGATGGCTGTATTCCAGGTTTATTAAATATTATGAGGATACCATATACTGGCTGCGGAGTAATGGCTTCAAGCATTGCTTTTAACAAGCAAAAATCAGAAGAAGTTTTTCGTGCTAATGGAATAAAATTAGCAGATTCTATAGGGGTAAAAAGAACGGATAATATAAAAACAGATCCTATGCCACGGCCATATGTAATTAAACCATTAACGCAAGGTTCAAGTATTGGTATAGAGGTGGTATTTGAAAACGATATATTTTCTTTTGCAGACTATGAGTTTCCTTACGGAGATATAATAGTCGAAAAATATATTAAAGGACGTGAGTTGCAAGTGGCCGTTTTAAACGGTAAAGCTATGGGTGTTTTGGAAATAAAACTTCTGAAAGGCAAGAGATTCTATGATTACGAAGTTAAATATACAGAAGGTTTTGCAGAGCATATTTGCCCAGCGCTTATTCCTAAGCCAATTTATGATAAAGCGCTAGAGGTTGCCGAGAAGGCTTGTCAAAAGTTTGAATGTGATACTGGTATTATTAGAGTAGAATTTATTTATAATGAAGAAGAGCAAGATATTTATATGCTTGAGCTAAATACTCATCCGGGCATGACTCCTCTATCAATTTGTCCAGAAATTGTTGGGCTTCAAGGTATAAGTTATACTAGTCTAGTAGAACAGCTGCTAAAAGATGCGAAATTTGAAGGATGAAGAAGTTAAAGCAATCAGTAAAAAAGAAAAATATATCTTTGCATAGAAGAATAATAATATATTACCAACTCTTTGTCTTTATGCTGAAAATCACTATAGCTATATTGCTTTCCTTGCTTATCTTTACCGATTTATTTAAAAGCTTTAAGGATAGAATGTACGATGTTTTTTATCAAAAAACAGCAAAGTATGGGTTTGTTTTACAAAATGTTATTATCGAAGGTAAAAAAAATGCTGAGTATCAAGACATAGTCAATCTACTCAAGGTTGAAGAAGGTGCGCCTATTTTTTCGATTAATATACAGGAAGTAAAAGAACGTCTTGAGACTCATATTTGGCTAAAAGCAGCTATAGTGGAAAGGCAGTTACCATCTACAATATATATTGCAGTGACTGAGCGCACACCTATTGCTATTTGGCAGTTTAAACAAAAATTATACTTGGTAGATGTAGAAGGAAATCGTATTGCTAAACACGAGGGGCAAGAGTTTGGAGATTTGATCCAGGTGGTCGGACAGGATGCGAATATATATGCACAAGCCTTAATAGATGACTTAAACCGCCATCCTGGTCTTGCTGGAAAAGTAAAATCAGCGGTGAGATACGGACAGCGTCGTTGGAATATAAACCTTGAACAAAATATTACTGTTAAAATGCCAGAAGATAATTTCAACGAAGCATATAATTATTTATATGCGCTTGACAAAAACAAGCGTTTATTTGATCAGAATTACAAGATGCTAGATTTAAGAGATTCTAAAAAATATTATCTAGAAAAATATTAAGTTACTAATCTTCATTTTTATCCATAAATTTTTAAACTTAAGGTTGTTTTTTATTTTTATTAAGCAAACGCAAAACCACGTGGCTTGCCGCGTGGATGTAGTAAACCATGGTTACACATGGCAAACATAGTTTGTACTCGGCTCGCCGACTTGATACCATGGGGCTTGCCCCGTGGAGGTTCACCTATATATCATGATTGCTGGGGGCTCTTAACAAGCTACTTCATATTAATTATTATTTAGAAGGAAAAAATGACTAAGGTGATGAAAGATCGGGTTTTGGAAACATTACAACCCATGTATAATGTGATATTAAATGTGGAAAAGAATGGGCGGATATTGGTGTTAAAAGATGATATTAAGTTTGCATTCATTGAAGATAAAAATATTTTTTTTATAGATCAACGCGGACAATTTGAAAAAGCAGCGCATGACCTTCTAGATAATGCAGACGATTTTTTGCGAGAGGCCACTAAGGCTTTTTGGTATGCTCGTTCGTTAGAAGATGAGGCATAATATTGCTTAAATATTTTCTTGTAATTATTTTGTTAATATTCTATTAGTATACGCTAAACTAAATTGAGATAAAATATATGTCTATTGATGTTGATATTGCTATTGTAGT
>CAJQOE010000053.1 GCA_905479885.1 uncultured Rickettsiaceae bacterium
TGACAAAACCAGCTCTGGAGACTATTTTGCTATGTACTATAAGGAAAACTGTCAAATCAATATGAATAAAGAATTTATACTTGATCAGGCATTAAATACTAACGTAAAAAAACAGGCTAAAATTACTAACACAAAAATACCTCAAATAGATTTATCTCAAGTAATCAATACTAGCACCTTTGATGAATTACAAATTGATGTACTAGAATTTTTTCAAAAAATAATTGATTTAAAAGAAGTAGATGAACTCACACTACTAGCCCTAGAGAAAGAGAAATTCTTAGAACTCTCAGCTTCGCCTCTATGCCTTAAAAGGCTTGCATTATTTAAGTAGATACTTAACCTACTAATTTGATAATTTACATGCCTAAATGACACCTCTATGGGCGCCCCTTTTGACCCGTTTTGTGACTGAAAAAGGCCAAAGATTCAGTGCTGATTTAATTATGTCAGCAATAAGTATTACAGATTATCCTAGTATATATTTTGAAGATGACAAGAAAAACCTCCACACCTAAAACATCAACAAATCATGCATTTGAAGAATATTATCAAGTCTGATAATGCTAAACTCAAACGCTTAATGAAGCCAAATTTAAGCCTTAGCGGTCTATGAACTATCAAAGGCTCTGGGATAGTACGAATATTTAAAAAAGGACGATTTGAGTTATGGAAATAGGACAATGAATTCAAAGCGAAATTCAGATTATTACTGATAATTTATTGGCTTTTGAAATGCAGCCCTATTGCATAGATAATTTTAAATTAATTTCCCATTTGCAATAGAACTGTATTTAGTAGATCAGTTACTATAATACTAGCCTAGAACTGTACATGGTGATTACTAATTAAGTGAAGCTTACCAGTACAGCAAGAAATCCAGTGATATTTCTCTTTATTAGATATCTTTATAATCTTGGGATTAACTGGTAAATTACCTGCAGAATTTGTCTCAAATTGGTATAATTCACCATTTGATGCAATTACATTTACTGCAAACCCTGTATTTGTTTTACTTACAAACGTGTCTTGAAAAAGCGCAGTTTTAGGCTTTTTAGTATTCCTATCTTTTTCTGAGATCAAATTACCAACCCAACTAACTTGTCCGTTATGAGCTGACAATGCAGCTACTTGTCTTGCATTGTTTGTTATAAACAAATTTTCTCCAACCAAACTCATAGATTGGACATCATCTGCCGTTCTTAGCCAAGCAGGAGCTCCATTATCTAAATCAATTTTCATTACTTTTCCGTTACTAGTAGCGAAATACGCATAATTACTACTTAAGATCGGTGTTGTCACAATTACTGATGGGTCAAAACTCGGTAGGCCTACATCGCTTGTGCTTGCTAGGTTATAACGCCATTTTTCTTGACCATTATTAATATCTATATACAACACTTCACCAGAACTATAGCTTACTAGAACATGATCGTTATGTACCACTGGCTGTGCATGACTTCTTGTAGAAATTATCTCCATCCCACCTTCATTAATCCATACTAATTTTGATGATCTGGTGTCATATGCAATAAGTTGATTGCTAATTGTTTGTACAAGCAATAGATGCGCATTAGCCATTACAGGCTTGACACGTATTATATCAGGAAATTCTTTACGTATAATTTCATGTCCATTATTAGCATCTAATACTACTAAAAACCTAGAGCTGTTAGCTACATATAATTTGCCATCGCTAAACAATATTCCGCCAGTATTAAAATTACGATCTAGCGAACCTTTCGCTATATCAGCTGACCACAATATTTTTTTTGTTTTCAATGAAAAGGCAGAGACATAGCCTTCTTTATCTATGCTATACATAATTCCTTTAGCAATAGCAGGCTTAGAAATAATTGCATGCTTTGATAATTTATAAGATTTTGTTACTTCGTCAGAAAACGGATTAGCTTTCCCCTCTGTAATTTTCAACGGAGCAGAAGTTTCTACTTCCAAACGCGGAGTAAGATCAATTAGATTTTTAACACGAGTACTACCTAAATGATCGCATGAAGTTAATAATAATGGTAGTAAGAGGAATATAAGATTTTTTTTCATAATTTTTTATAATTTAAGTTCAATATTATATACTAGCTAAAATAGCACGCGCCTGCTCTTTTAATATTAAAGTAGCATCTTGTAGATTTAATACTGTATTTGCGTATTCAGCAGCCAGATCATTTTGATTATTTTTCTTGTAAAACAAGGCTTTCATTAAAGTAGCTATTGCAAAAAATGGCTGATCGTCTTGCTTAAAATATTGTAAGTAATTACGAGATTGCATTTGCATCGCGTCCGACATCTTATCTTCGTCTAATACTAACCCTATCCAAAGCACCCGTGCGAAAGAAGTTGTTAACTCATAATATTCTGTATTATTAATTATGGCTTCTAATGCATTACGTGCATCAGTAAAGTTATTCTCTACGATTAATTTACTGGCAATCTCAAGATCAGCAAGTTCAGCTTGTCTATTTTCACTAGTATTAACTAGTTCCTTAAGCGCAGACATTACAGTAGAATTATCACCATATTCGCCGGAGATTATTTCCACAAACATATCACCTATTTTGCGATTATGCTCAATTTTTTTATTAGCATACCAGGTATAGGCTGCTATAGAAATTGCTATAATTATTGTAAGAATAATTATTATCGGCAATGACTTGCGGAATAGAATTAATTTCTTTTCGTCTTTTGCGTCATTTAAAATTTCGTCAAGTATATCGGCCACGAATTTACCTAAATTATGAGTTAAATATTATTTACAACGAAACTTACTCTTAGCGTCACTGGTTCTTTTAATCGAGCTAATAGGACGCTTAGGGAATTCAGTTTCCAATTTTTCAAGCATACTACACGCTTCTTTATTTTTATTCAAGCTAGCAAGTGAGTAAGCTAATTTTAACAATGCATCGGGCGCTTTAGAACCTGTTGGATATTTTTTATAACTCTGTAAATAATTTATTGCAGCTTTATCAAAAACTCCTCTACGATAAAAAGTTTCT
Source organism: uncultured Rickettsiaceae bacterium (assembly GCA_905479885.1). Lineage (GTDB taxonomy): Bacteria > Pseudomonadota > Alphaproteobacteria > Rickettsiales > Rickettsiaceae > Megaera_A. The sequence continues at coordinate 3,009 of CAJQOE010000053.1, forward strand.
GAATACCAAAAAGTTGCATTACTTTGTAATATACTATTTGGATAATTCTTAATAAAATCAAAAAATTGCTTTTCTGCTGCATCAAGTTTTCCTTCTTGCAAAGCCGCGAGGGCAAGATCGTAATCTGATTTATCTTGCGGTCCAGATTGAGCAGTAGTTTCATTTTTAAAAAATGTATTAGTTTCATTAGGCAACAATATAGCCTCTGCTGCCTCTTCGCCAATAATTTTACTCAAGTTAGACACAGACGCCCCCACCGACTTATTTGTTAATGCACCCGTGTTATTTAAATTGATTTTAATTTCTTCGAGCGTATTTTCAAGCTCTAATACACGACTATTCAATTCTTGAATCTGCTTAGACTGTCTTTGTATTATTGGGCCATAACTTTCACTATCCGCAATAGCTGCATTCACGGTAAAAATTACACACAGTATTAAAAATATTTTTCTTTTCATTTGTATAAATTTTTTATGCTTGATATTTTTATTTTAAATAATATACAAAAATTACCTTACAGTCTAGCTTATAACTCAATACTTTCTGAATATTCAAAGGTAATAGTTACGGTAGTCCCTTCTCCTGGGGTGCTTTGTATATCAAATTTACCATCCATTAACTCTATTAGTTTTTTTGTCAATGGTAACCCAAGGCCTGTGCCTTCATATTTACGGCTTAGAGTATTATCCACTTGACCAAACGAGGAGAGGGCTTTAGGTATATCTTGATCGCTCATGCCAATGCCGGTATCAGTGACAGCTATGTATACTAATTTTTTTATCTTATCTCTTTTGATTGATAAAGTTACCGAACCATCTGTTGGAGTAAATTTCACTGAGTTAGATAATAAATTCAACAATGCCTGTTTTAACCTTTTAGGGTCAGCATAGATTATAATATGATGCTTTGGCATATCTTCTATTAATTGCACAGAAGCACTATCAGCACGTGGTTTTACAAAGCGCATACTTGCTGCAGCTAATTTATTTAAATCTAGCTCCATTTTGTCAACATTAAGTTTGTTAGCAGAAGCTTTGGAAAAATCTAAAATATCATTAATTACACTAAGCAAATGTTTTCCTGAACCATTAATATCAGCAATATAATCTTTGTACTGCCTATTTTCCATCTTCCCATAAGTCTCGGCCATTATAATTTCTGAAAAACCAATTATTGCATTCAATGGAGTACGTAATTCATGGCTAATATTTGCAAGAAATTCCGTTTTAGAGGTGCTTTCATGTTCGGCTCTGTTTTTTGCTTCTTCTAATGCCCTATTACTCTCAAATTGCTTATTAATTATGCGCTGAGCATAATTGGTATTATACATAACAATAATAAAAAACACCAAGAACACTATTATGAACGCAATAAAAATGCGTTTTTCTATGAAGGTAATATCATCCCATTGTGGAGTAATATCACTAGTGATATGTAAAATACCTTCTATGCTAAATTGCCCCATAGAAGTATTGATTATCGGGATATAACTATTAACAAACGAGCGCTCATACTGGTTACCATGTTTGTCTAGAATTATTGCACGTGATACTAAAGAATGTGCAGTTTTTCCTTTAAAAGCTTCGGAAACAGAATGTTTTGAAATATAATTTTGTAAAAAGTATTTATCCAACTGCAAAAATAATTTATCATAATAAGATGCACTATTATATTCATCTACTTTGACTATATTGATTTCATGATTTGCAAAAAACTTTTGGCCAGATTGATCGTATATTATTACTTCGGCATCGGTGTTTTTTAAAAATTCAGCAGATTCTTTAGAAAAAGAAATAAAATCTTTGTCTTGCAAAAGATTGTGATATCCCTTACTTTTCATACTAGCTATAGCGTTTGTATTACGGTCCCAAACACTTGCTTTATACGTTTCTGCAAGATGGGTATTTTGGTTTGCAATTTGCTTTAAAACCACTTCTTCAATCATAAAATATCGATACAGCACGATATTTGCTACAATGTTTAGGAACAAACCTATAAAGGAAAACCGAATGATATGTTTGTTCTGTATCATTATATTAACTTAATTACCGTTTTATGGAAGATATTAGATTTAAAGATATCAGAGTATTATCTACTCCACTAGATTTAAAGAACAATGCAGATAAAACTCTTTCAGAAATTTTTAGGCAGTTGCAATCTGGCTTTATTTTAAAAGGACTAGTAGTAGGCAATACTCCTAAAGGAGAGATTATTTTTCACACTTCTTACGGCAGATTTGCTGCTCCTAATCCATTAAATTTGGAAAAAGGGGATACGATAAATATTAAATTGTCTCTCGGCGATAAAGTTGTAACTGGTTCTATCGTCGCAGTAAATAACAAACAAG
>CAJQOE010000054.1 GCA_905479885.1 uncultured Rickettsiaceae bacterium
GTGTTTTTGTATTGCTGCTCTGTATCATACTCAATAAATGTGCTAAGGCGTTCATTAATTGTGCTAGATCTAGCGCTCTTAAATATTCAGGTTCTCTTTGTATACCAGAATTTTCTTTAATTAACTTATCCGTTTGCTCTAATACAGTTGCTGCTACCTTTGAGTCAATTTCTGATTCATTTACATAATCAGAAAGCAAACCAGTTACTATCGTTGCAAGTCCAGCTAGCGAAGCAACTGCCTCTGGAACAATCCCTTCAGCATTAATTGATACAAGCGACGATTGCAAATTACTAAGTTTTTCAAAAACCTGCTTACTACCAGGTTCAAGGTTATAGCTGAAAACTTTCTCTGTGGCAAATTTGTTTGTGCCACCTGCTAAAGGTGATAATGGATTAACTGCTTGCTGGACTCCTGGAGCTCCGCCTGCTGCTACATAAGAAGCAGTAGCATCACCGCCACCAGAAATAGATAAATTTGTTGCTACTTGAATATCATTACCACTACTACCACGAGTAAGTGCTGTGATTTTAAAAGTATCAACCCCATCAAATGCAGCAACTATTCTATTATTAAATGCCGGATGTGCATTAATTTTATTCTGCAAATTTGTTAAAGAAGCAAGATCGTTACCACCAACTAACACTTGCAAAGGACCAGCAGCTGGAGCGCCTGCAAACGTAAAAGTAGTTCCATCAACAGTGACTGTATCACCTACTCCCAAGTTTCCACCATCAAATGCAAATACCAGTTCTCCACTAGCCTGCACATCTCCTACGCTATGTACTACGTCAGCACCAGCATTTTTCTGCACCTGAGCTATCGCTAGTTGGTTAACATCATCTACTATCGCTTGCGTTACTTCTAAACCGCCAGTACGAGCGTCATATTTGAATAAGTCGTTAAAGCCAAATTCTGCACCAAAATTTCCACCTTGAAACACCATTCGATAATTTGGATTGTTACTTTCTATAACTAACTTACCTTTTTGACCTGATGTTGGGTCAACTGTGTTACCATTAGAATCAACTAATCTAGCTTTTGCAACTCCAGAATGGCTAGTTAATACTGGAACTGGAACATCTAGTGCATGATCAAATCCACCAACTACCGGTACAGCGCTTTCAAACGCAATCCTGCTATTTATACCAATAGTACGATTAGGAGGATTGGGATTAAAAGAAACAGAGCCGGTGCTAACCACCCCATTCTCGCCTGTGACCCTAATTTGCACAGTAATTACACTATTAGCCTCAGCTCCCTCTACAGTAATTGATTGACTGGTAGCAACATTTTTATCTTTACCCAAAAGAAAATAATCTGGCAAATCATCAAAATCTACATTTTGTGGATTAAATCCACCAACAGTTGCAACAGACAGAACTTCAATTGTACTACCAAAGTGCGAGTTACCCTGTAAATCTAACTCAAATGTAAAACTATGGTTATTTCCTGCATCTACCGTACTATTTGCCTTAAGCTGTATATTATTCAATAAATATTCGCCTGGGATTTGAACATCTCCAGCACCTAATATAGCACCCATAGCAGCACGCTCTCTTGATGGCGCCGTATCTAATTTCTCATTAAGTTCATCGATAAGCTCAGCAACCGTTGGCGTGCCACCGACTGCTTCTCTTAGAGTCTGCATATTAATGGTCATCGGGTTTAATTTCCCAGCACCACCTTTTAATTGACTTCCTATCTCGTCTACTGCAAAAATAGTAAACTCTTCTCCCCACTCCATGGTCTGGTCACCAGACACTTCGATTGAACTTTCAAAAAAACTTTTAAGAGGAAATGGAGAACCACTATTGTGGGCATCATTTACCTGTTTAGTAAAATTGCTAGTTAAAGTCTTTATAGCACCGCCAATTTCTACAAGAGTTTTATCTCTTAATTCTATCAAAGATGACCATTTCCCACCGCTAAAGCCTTTTGTAGCATCTCCACTGCCGCCGGCAAAAATGGTTGAACGCCTAGTATTTCCTGCCTTATCAAATTGACTTATTGTTAAGGCTGGCAAATCTTCGTTACCAATAATGCGGTCTTTGCTCAAAGCACCTTCATAGGTAAACTTAGCATACGCATCACTAGACACAAGCAGTTCACCACTTATCTTAGAAGTAACTTGAACTGTGCCACTATTACCGTAAGAAACTTTAATATCAAAATGTTGCGCTAAATCACGTATTAACACATCCCTTTGATCATGCAATTTAATAGAGGACGTACTACGAAGCATTTCATTATTTAATTTAAATAATGACCTTATTGTATTATTTGCGTTACTAGCTTCATTTCTTAGAGTTTTATCCGCCTCTAAACGCAGTTCTGTTATTTTGTCTGATGCTCCAGTCAAAGTATCACTAATATTTTCCGCTTTATCAACGAAAGTCTGACGCATCGAAGGAGAATTGTTAGATTCAATAAGTTTAGCACTCTGAAAAAAATCATCTATAACTGTTACTAATCTAGATTTCTGAGGGTTATCTCCACCACCAATAATGGATTGCACTTCAGTTAGAAATGCAGTCTTTGTGTTTTTACCTTCTAAAACCGTAATTTGTTCTATATATGCTTTTTCCTGCAATGGATTAACATTGCGCGACAAACTCACGGATGTACGCAAAATGCCGCTAGGTCCTATGCGATCCGCAGACATTGAAGCATCTAATTTTCGTGCACTGGGGTCATCAAGACGCTGTAAATTCTCTGCAGAAGCGTCTAACATACTACGAACGCTGCCTAATGTTTGTGCTATTGATGTTGTTTTCATTATTCTAAACCTTACTATTCAATCCAATTGATGGCATAATTTTTTCTATTTTGCCACCTGCAATATTACCATCTTTATTATAACCAAATTGTCTTAACGTTGCCTGAGTTTTACTATCTTTGTACATCTCGACAATTTTTTCACTAACTTCTAAATTACTACGAATAAAAACTTCGTTATCTCTATTTAATTCATCCAGCTTAGTAAATAATTCTTTAAGCTTAAGCATCGCAGGAGTTCCAGCGTCAAACTGCCCTCCTTGTCTGGCATAATTTTCTATATCAATTTGCGCACCGTTAAATTTCTTTAATGACGCAACTTTTTCTTCAACCACTACTGCAATTGCTGATACTTTACCAATCTTTAATAACCCATTCTCTTTCTCAATAACCACCAAAAGCTCTTTGAGACTTTTAGTAATAGCGCTAATAACACCAGCTTGAGTTAGAATTTTATTTGTCATTTTTTACCTTTTTGCGATTTATTTTCTACCAAACTACGATAGATTGCTTCGCCTATTTCACCTAATTCCGCATCTGAACTAGTTTTTACTACTTCTGTCAGATACGGTCCTCGGAAAAGTTTCTCAGCAAAACCACCCTCGTGGTCGGCATCTCTTGCGCTATCTATCATAGTCCAAAACATACCATAGAGCTGATTCTCCATTTCTTTAGATAGTCTTTTAAGAGCAATATCTGTGCCATCT
>CAJQOE010000055.1 GCA_905479885.1 uncultured Rickettsiaceae bacterium
GTCCTAATTAAGCGGCTTACTTCATGGCCAAAATGCTCAAAAATTCTTCTGATTTCACGATTTTTTCCTTCTGTAAGAACTACTTCGTACCAAGAATTTGATATATTTTTTTTAGTTAGCTTAATTGATTTAGGATGATAAGTCATACCATCTATAGTAATTTTTTTATTGTTTAAACTAATTTCTTTCCCCTTGCCAAATGATCTAACTTTATAAACGCGTTCAAATTTATTAGCTGGAGATTCAAAATATCTAGATAAATCACCGCTAGTGGTAAGCAATAATAAACCTTCACTATTTAAATCTAATCTACCTACTGAAATTACACGTGGTAATTTACCCTCTAATTCTTGAAAAATAGTGGGTCTATTTTGTGGATCACTATGAGTGGTAATTAAACCTGTCGGCTTGTAATAAATCCAAAGCCTGTCATTTGCAGGTTGTTTTATGACTTTGCCACTTACCTTAACCGCATTAGTTTCGTCAATATTTAATGCTGGGCTATTAATTACTTGCCCATCGACCATTACTTCGCCTTGCTCAATCAGCCTTTCTGCTTGTCTCCTTGAACAAATACCAGCTCCTGCAATAAATTTTGCAATTCTCATAAATTATAACTATAGAACAATATTAACGATTTTCTTAGGAACGATGATAATTTTACGAATTTCTGCATCCCCAATATGCTTTATGATTGCTGGTATTTCAATAGCAGTTTTTTTAATGTGTTCATCAGAATCAGATACTACAAATTCATGAGTCGCTCTTAGTTTACCATTTACCTGAATAGCCATAGTATAACTATCGGATTGCAATTTAGAAGTATCAGCTTTGGGCCATTGCGTTTTATATAACGGTACTTTATTACCAAGCTGTTGCCATAATTCTTCTGTAATATGTGGAATAAATGGATTCAATAATTGAATTATAATAGAAGCGCCCGCTTTAATAGATGCGCTATCTGGTTCAGGGGATACAAGTTCATCGTTCATTGCATTATATAATTCACGGATTCTAGCAATAGCTTTATTCAAACGATAATGCATTATATCTTCAGAGACTTCCTTGATTGTTAAATGGATGTGTGTTTGTAGTTTTTTATTTTCTGATCTACTTGCTTTTAGTTCTGAGAGGTTATTTATAAAGATAATTAAGCGTGAGATAAATTTCTTACAACCATCAAGACCAGCAGCGGACCATTCAAGATCTTTCTCAGCTGGGCTGTCAGATAATACAAACATTCTAATAGCATCTGCTCCATGCGTAGCTAACATGCTTTCAAGGTCGATTACATTCAGCTTTGATTTACTCATTTTTTCGATCTTACCTTGGAATAATTCCTCACCAGTTTTTATATGAAAAAATTTGCCTTCCTTTTCCTGAACTTCATTAGGATACACCCATTTCCCAGCTTTATCTTTGTAGGTAACATGTAAAACCATACCTTGTGTTAGCAAGCGTTTAAACGGCTCACGTACATTTAAATAACCGACATCAGACATTGCTTTAGTGAAAAATCTTGCATAGAGCAAATGTAAAATAGCATGCTCTATACCGCCAATATATTGATCAACTGGTAACCAGTAATCGCAAGCTTTTTTATCCACCATATCACTAGCTATGTTGTCACAAAAGCGTGTAAAATACCAAGATGACTCAAAAAAAGTATCAAATGTATCAGTTTCCCGCAATCCTGGTGATGGACATTTGGGACAATCAACATGTTTCCACGTAGGATGCCTATCTAACGGATTTCCTGGTTTGTCAAAATTAATATCCTTTGGTAATTCGACTGGCAGATCTTCTACTGGCACTGGTACAACACCACAAGATTCACAGTAAATTATAGGAATCGGACAGCCCCAGTATCTTTGACGTGAAATGCCCCAATCGCGCAAGCGATAGTTCACCTCTCTAGTGCCAATATTTAATTCCTCAAATTTATCAATAATTTTTGCGCGTGCATCTGCAACACATAAACCATCAAGGAATCCAGAATTAATCATAATATCATCTTGCGAATAGATATAGGCATGCTTATTTAGATCTATCTCATGATTATCACTATGTACTATTTGAATCATCTCAAGATCTTCAGTATTTTGTACTAATTCGAAATCACGTTGATCGTGCGCTGGGCAACCAAAAACTGCTCCTGTGCCATAATCCATTAATACGAAATTTGCAATCACTACCGGTACTTTTAAATTTTTATCAAATGGGTGGTTGGCATAAAAACCTGTATACACGCATTCTTTTTCTGCCTTCTCAAGAGATAACTCGGAAGTAGAATTATGCGCACATTTGTCTATAAAAGCTTTAATTTCATCATTCATTGCCACTTTTTCGACCAACGGATGATTATAGGCGATAGCTACAAAACTAGCGCCGAAAATAGCTTCTGGAGTTGTGGAATATACTTCTATTTGTTCGTCTATGCCTTTTATATCGAAATGAAAACGCGCCCCTTCAGACCTGCCTATCCAGCTTTTCTGCATAGTTTTAACATTTTCTGGCCAATCATTTAAAGCATCTATATCTTGTAGCAATTCCTCTGCATAGTCAGTTATTTTAAGGAACCATTGCCTTAAATATTTTTTTTCAATCAATGCTCCAGAGCGCCAACCACGACCATCAACAACTTGTTCATTTGCAAGTACTGTATTATCTACAGGGTCCCAATTAACCGATGATTTTTTTTGATATGCAACGCCGCGTTCTAGTAAATCTAGAAAAAATTTCTGCTCGTGTTTATAATAATCTGGGGAGCAACTAGCCAGCTCTCTATCCCAATCATATGATAACCCGACAGTTTTCAATTGGTCGCGCATTGTGTCAATATTTGCATAAGTCCAGTCACCTGGATGCGAATTATTAGCAATTGCTGCATTTTCTGCAGGTAACCCAAACGCATCCCAGCCCATAGGGTGTAATACATTATACCCGTTTGACTGCAAATAGCGTGATATAACATCCCCTATAGCATAATTACGCAAATGCCCTACGTGAAATTTACCTGATGGGTAAGGAAACATTTCAAGCACATAGTATTTGGGCTTCTCAGAGTTATTTTCTGCGACAAAAGCGTTATCTTGGCTCCATTTCTGCTGCCATTTTTGTTCGATTTCTAAACTGTTCATTAAGATCTTTTACTTATTTGGATTGCTGATATAGATCACGTGCTTTACGAAGAATTTTATCCTCTAAAACAAGAGCTATAGGTGATGGCTCATGCTCTGACCAAGTGCCATTATGCTTTTTGCGCTGAAAAGCTACGACATCTAAAGCTTCTGGTGTTATTGATTTATCTTTAATATAAACAGTAACTTTAAATTGAGTGTTCTTTTGGTCTGAGGGGCTATACCATTCCGTTATAATAGTGCCGCCCGTGATATCTGCCGATGCTAAGGGCGCAAATTTTAGCACATCAATTGATGCTTGATAAAGATATTTGTTGATATTGCCAATTGTTGCCTTTGTAGCTGTGCTTTTTTCCTTACCTGGTCGAAAGGTTATACCCTCGCCGCCCAACAATGAGCCCATCTCCTCCATCTCTTTTTCTAAGGCAGATGTTGGATAATCACCAGCTATTGCTGGACTAAAAAACAGACTAAGTATACTAATAATTATTGCGGATTTAGTTGTCATAAATATCACTCAAAATTTAAATCTTCTATCAAATAAAAATATAGCCTTTATATAAATCCTTTACAACTAAAATTCTTGCAAAGCCGCACATAGATCTAGCAACCTTTCTTTAAATTTATTTTTTGCCAAGGGTTGTCCAGAAATTTGTAGCCTTAATAAAGCCTTTTCAGTAATAGGTAATGACTCACATATTTGTACTAAATCGTAATCAGATGCAGCAAAACTCCTGGGAATGTCAAGCTCTTGTGCACACTCTTCACGCAGCTGAATTAAATGTAATAATTTATTTTGAAAAGATTCAGAGCGCTCACGTAAATTCATCTTTTTCATGATTTTTTCTGGGCGCGGCTTGTAGTTCTTTACATCTATTAGTTTTGCACTTCTTGTTTTATAAGTATCCCAGAGTTTTCTATCAGTCATTGTTTGAGATAATTCACGATATAGAGGAATTAAATATTCCACATCCTTAATTGCATAATCTAATAACTCTTTGACTAAAGGACGCACCAACCAGTTTGCTTTTTGCATAGTTTTATCTAGGTTGATATGAAGCAATTCTTTACATAATCTGCCATATCCCATTATATCATCTAAGCCAATGACACCAGCAGCTGTTTGTGTATCAAAAATATTTTTGGGTAGTTCATTAAATAAATGAAAGAATATATCAAAATCTTGCTCAGGTGCATGAAAGACTTTAACAATATTCTCGTGTGCCAGAATTGGTTTCAATCCGCTTATATCAACACCAGATAAGACATCAACAATCATTTGCTCGTCCCTAGAAGCAATTTGCACTATACTCAGCCTGGCGTAATATGTTCGTCTTCGATGAAATTCTGTATCCATAAAAAGAACATCCTTATCTAGAAGCTTTTCACAGGCAGTATCAAAATCTTTTTGGTTGTCTATAATTTGCATGAGTTTTTGATTGCTTAAAATCGTTATTTTTTAT
>CAJQOE010000056.1 GCA_905479885.1 uncultured Rickettsiaceae bacterium
AACTGTATTGTTAGAATTTATTCATTGATCTTATAGCAGAGCTAATTTTTTCCAGTTTTATATAAAAAATAATGTCTGGTAGCCGTTAATTTTTTAAAGTTTTTTCAAAAAGCGTCCTTTTCGTTCAGACACTAACTAGTAATTTTTGCAAGTCCTTTATAGAAAACAAAGATTGTTTTTTAGGTTGCTCAATAATTATTGCATCCACAGCATCATCTTTCCCTTCTGGTGCATCCACGCTAACCTTCTCTGGTATGACTGGTGTACGCCCCGCTAAATAATCACCGATTACAGACTCGAGCAAACCAGCATTTAATTCTATAATAGCTCTCCAATTAATGGACTTCCCTAAGGCTGCCGGTTGCTCAATTTCTTCCATTTCCCAACCAGGAAATGTTGTTGATAATAATTGCTGCATTTTAACAACTAACTCATTATCTACGCCCAATTGTGCAATTGTTTTATTTATATAAAACGCTAACCTAGCTCCTGCAATATTTTGATCAAAACCATCTATTAATGGAAATTTCTCCTCTATTAAACCAAGCATTGAATCAACGTATAAGGCTGACTTTACAAAATCAAGTGATTGAGGATCAATAGATACTCCTGCCATCTCTTCTAGCGCCTCTAAATCATAACTTTTAAGACTCGCTCCATGTTTTACCATCACGTAAAACATTTCCTTCATATTACAGCGAGACTGCATTACCATTGTCATTGGTAAATCACCATTCTTGGCGATTAGATTAACATCGCCACCAGCAGCAAGTAATTTATCTAAAGTAGCATAATTACCTACTTTAATTGCATTATGCACCGCATTAAATCCATCATTTCCTAGTTCGTTCACATCCGCATCTAGTTCTAACAAAAGTCCTAACATAATTCCATTATTATCATTCAAACCAGCTACACGCTGAATCGACGTCATTCCTTCGCTATCTATATGATTTATACTGTAACCAGTTTGAATCAAACTCATCATTAATTTAGTATATTCAACATTATTTTGCATACCTGCTGCCACAAATAAATTAGCTGCATACTTATCATGTTCTGAAATCTTAGGATGCTGAGTATAAGCAATAATCTTATCAATATCGCATGCAGCAAAATCCCTTTGAATATTTAAATCTATTTCTTTAACTATTTCTAATGGCATCAATCCATCTGTTTCAAATGGTAAAGTGTAATCTTGCAAGACACTCTCTTGGTCAGCAAATAACATAGATAATTCTTTTACAGACTCCTCTAAAACGTTAAGTGCTGTTTTTAATATATCTACTCCATGTTTTTCTATAACTCCTTTTAACAACTCTATACTAGCTCCTTTATGGACTAAGATTTTCGTAAGCTCTAGTGCTTTTTCTTTATGTTGTATTGCGTATAATATTGGCGCCATAACATCTACCGGTAATTCTATATCTGCTCCGCATGCTATTAACGCGCATACTGCCTCAACATTGCCAGCACGAATTGCAAGAACCAACGGTGATGCATTATCTTTTTCTGTTACAATTAGCTGATTTACATCACTGCCTATTTTTGCTAACATTACTATGGCAGGAATGCTTCCCATTACAGTCAGATAATGAATAGCAGCCCAACCATGAGCATCTGTAGAATTAACGTTGTTTGTTAATGAAATCGGTGTTTCTTCTTGTTTTTTGGACATTAATATTAAATCAATTTCTTAATTGTAGTTATCTTAAGTGAAGCAATTTTACCATAAAAAACACAAATCACAATAAATGATTAAAATAATTAATGAGTTCAGAAATCTAATACAGCAAAATACAGCCCTCAAGAAGGCTATTAATCCAAGGAGAAATAGGCTCTATTTTTTGAAGAATTTTAAACTTATGTAGTGCAATCTAGAATCTTGGTGAACATAAAGACAAAAATTGCATATAACTATTATCGTGCCTTTAATAGATCATTTTGTTTCGTCTTCATTATGTATTTCAGGAGCATCTTCTTCTATGTGACCACCTTCAGATGCCATATCTTCGACTTCGTCCTCTAATGTGTGTGGTGTATGACTTTCGGTTTCATGCCGTGTATGGTCTCCTTCGTCTACTGGATCTGCGTCCATCTCTAGTTCATTTGAAAGATCTGATTCAGGCGCTACAACAGCCGCTTCAAGTTCTGCTTGTTGTTCTTCTGTTCCGAGTGCATAAACACATAGCTCTTCCAGTGAAACACCATTCTTCTCTGCCAATTCTTGTAGCTGAGTTACTGCTTCCATAACTTCACCAGGAATCATACCACCGCGCGCTTTAGATAACCAATCGGCTTGAAAATGCAAAGGATGATGGGCGCCCTCTGGCTTGCCAATATAAATAGCAAATGGCGACATCTGGCCACCGAAATCACAATTTATGGTAAATTTTTTCATATATTTGCACCAACTAGTATCTTCCTACAAATATTAGAATACTAGAAAAACCTACAGGATAAAACAATTTTTGCTATAAAAGAGATTTTATTTTTTCATGTAGTTTGAAGTTTGACGCCATTATCAAGCCATTTTGAGTATGATAACTACCAGCGGCCTCTGATACAAATAATTCAACACCTTGTGCCGAAAGATCACGCGGCTCTACAATCATCATATCTACCTTTCCAGAGATAAGTAACGACAGAGCATAAGTATACGATTCAAAGACACGAATATTAGGGGATATAGTTCTAGCAAAGTCAATTTGACTAATATTAGTAGCTATCAAAGCATTTTCTAAATTGCTAGTTCCAGAAACCCTAGCCCGGAGAGCCCCAGCTAGATTAGATGAATGACGCTCTAGCCACACTCCCTTACCTTTTTCTGTATAATAAATTTCACCAAGGGCTGGAAAATTAATAACTGATTTTTCAGCTATTATGTCCTCACCTTTTTGTACAATCATAGTTACCATTATACCAAAAAATGGTAGCGATTTAGCAAGATTACCAAGCCCATCTAGGGTCTCAATCAACAGCGCCTTGCCTGAAAATTTTGTATTTGCTACTTCGTTATTGTCAAAAATTATTGTCTTGTAATATTTACTTAAAGCTTCATGCAATGTTTGCAATGCTTTACTACATGATTTTTGACAAAATGGCTCTGTTGCTTTGTCAGAAGCTTGCAAGCTCTCAAGTTCAAAAAAATCTCTCTGCAAAAACCTGGAGGCTTTTCTTGTTGCATCAATAATTAGACCGGTATCTCCTTCCATTATTTTGCTCTTTCTGCGAATGTTAAATCTTCTGTCTTAACTACTATTTTCTCACCAGTGACCAAATATGGCGGCACGGCTACTTTTAAACCATTCGTAAGAATAGCTGGCTTATAAGAAGAAGTAACTGTCGATCCTTTTATCACCGGATCAGTTTCTTCTATTTCCACAATCACTGTTTTTGGAAGCTTGATATTAAGAGGTGTCTCTTTATAAAGCTCAACATCAACATTCATACCATCAGTAAGGAAGGGTAATTTATCACCCAGCAAGCTTTTATCTAATAAAACTTGTTCGAATGAGTTGGGATCCATAAACACCAAATGTTCACCTTCAGCATATAAATATTGCATTGCTTCATATTCTAACGCTGCTTTTTCTACGCTCTCTGTTGAGCTGAATCTCTGGTTTAATTTATTACCAGTACGTAAATTCTTCATTTCAACTTGCACATATGCGCCGCCTTTACCAGGCTTTGTGTGTTCTGGGTTCTTGGCTACTGTCCAAAGTTCATTTTCATAATCCAAGATATTACCTATCTTGATATCATTTGCAGAAATTCTCATAATGCTATTCTTTAAAGTTTTTAAAATTAAACAAGGTCAACAATGGGGCGGAAATAAATATAGAGGAATATGTACCAACAAATATTCCAAAAAAGACTAATACACTAAAGCTTCTAATCGCTTCACCCCCAAGTAATATCAATGCCAAATTGGCAAGTAATGTAGTAAGAGCAGTGATAGTAGTACGTGACAATGTCTCATTAATACTGAGATTAATGATCTCATTAACTCCTTTTCTACTATATTTGCGTAAATTCTCCCGAATTCTATCATAAATCACTACCGAGTCGTTCACAGAATAGCCTATAACAGTTAATATTGCAGCAATAGTACTAAGGTTAAAATCATATGAAGTAATGCTCATAAAACCTAGGCTGATTATTACATCATGGCACAAAGCAACTAAGACCCCCATACCAAAATGCCATTCAAATCTAACCCAAATATATAGCATGATACCCAAGAATGATAAGATCATCGCCATGGTGCCAGACCTGATCATTTGCTCGCCAACTTGCGGCCCGACAAAGTCAACTTTTCTATAGTCAAATTCATAAGGGAATTTCTCCTGCAATGTCTGTTTTATCAAGGCTATATTCTGCATTAAATTTTCTTCGCTACTAACGCCAACCCGAATTGATAAATCATGCGAGGTGCCAAAATTTTGTAATACTACTTCACCAATATCAAGATCACCCAGTACTTCACGCATTGCGGTTAAGTCTGGCTCTTGGTCAGTGCGAACTTCGATGCTAATTCCGCCAATAAAATCGATGCCGAAATTAAATTTATATATACCAATCGATACTAAGCTAACAAGTAACATCAAAATTGATAGTCCGTAGCTAATATTCTTGAACTTAACAAAGTCAAAACTAGGGTGAGCTGGAAGTAATCTTAAAGGAAATATTTGCATTGTAATTTAATATTGCTTCTGAATATTTAGAATAATTATCGCCATTCTATATTATGCTAGTAAACAAATCCAGGAAAATTAAATAGATTAGCGTAATTCTATAAATAATATTTGTGTTCAGAAGAAAGTACAACTCTTAAACTGATCTTGCCCTAGTTCTCGGGACAGTAAAATTAATAAAACTGAAAGGAAAACAAAATGCAAAAACGAACAAAGTATACATCAGAATTTAGATCAGAAGCGGTTAAATTAGCGTTATCATCTGAGTTATCAAGTGCTATGATA
>CAJQOE010000057.1 GCA_905479885.1 uncultured Rickettsiaceae bacterium
TTAGAATTTATTCATTGATCTTATAGCAGAGCTAATTTTTTCCAGTTTTATATAAAAAATAATGTCTGGTAGCCGTTAATTTTTTAAAGTTTTTTCAAAAAGCGTCCTTTTCGTTCAGACACTAGATAGATAAGCTATGAAAAAAGAAAAGAAACATCAGATATTAAATCAAACTTTCTCTAGGCGTGTGGGTAAAGCAATGTCTACGTTAAAGAAGAACTTGATAGATATAGAGTTACCCAAACATTTATATAGCCCAGAGCGTTTGCAGACCAGTAAGTATGATAAGGTTTTCTTAGAGGTGGGCTTTGGTATGGGGGAGCACTTCGTGCAGCAATTACATATGAATCCGGACGCATTGTATATTGGTGTTGAAGTTTTTATTAATGGCGTTGCTAATGCTTTGAAGCAGATACAAGATTGTGATAATTTTATGTTGTGGCCAGATGATTTAGATTTGATGTTAGATCAAATGCCGCTTAATTCTCTTGATGGTATATATGTATTATTCCCGGATCCGTGGCATAAAAGGCGGGCTTTAAAGAAGCGCTTATTTAATCAAACGCGTTTGACTAAATTTAAAAGTAAGCTCAAAAATAATGGCTTTATAGCATTTGCATCTGATATTGACGATTATTTTGAAACAGCACATCAGTTGTTGGAGTTAGCTCCTGATTTAATAATTAAACGCAATGATTTTAAAGTGCCGCATTTGGGTTATATTCAAACTAAATATCATAGCAAGGCTATTAAAGAAAATCGGACTGCTCAGTTTATTCAAGCTTATTTGCAAAGGTAAATTAGGGCTTAGAATTCTATGTTAAGTTTATAAATAATCTTTTTTGCAGTTGCTGGCCTGAAGTAATTTATATATCTATTGGGGTAACCCGTATCCTTATTTTGTATTGTAAGGAGAAAAACATGAGGCTATTGATTTAATCCAATATTGTAGTATTATCATCTGCAAAGCGTATTGTAATGTTTAATATATTTAATGAGTAATAGTTATGAATAAATTTATAGGTCAACCAGCACCAGAGTTTACTGCTAAGACAGTAATGCCAGATAATTCTATAGAAGATAAATTTGATTTAAAGAAGTATTTGAATGGCGAAAAAGCTATTCTATTTTTTTATCCGTTAGATTTCACTTTTGTATGTCCGTCAGAAATAATTGCATTTAATAATAGATTAGGTGAATTTTCTTCTAGAAATACCAAAGTGATCGCTGTAAGTGTTGATTCGCATTTCTCGCATCATGCATGGAAAGCAATGCCGGTTACTAAAGGTGGTATTGGTAATGTACAATTTCCTATAGTATCTGATTTAAATAAAGAAATATCTACAGCTTACGATGTTCTAAATGCAGAGGGCATTTCATATAGAGCAACTTTCCTTATTGACGAAGAGTTTAATATTAGACATTTTTTAGTGAATGACTTGCCATTGGGCAGAAATGTAGAGGAAACATTGCGTATGATTGACGCCTTAGATCATCATAATAAACATGGTGAAGTTTGCCCAGCTGGTTGGCAGAAAGGTGATCAGGGGATGAGCCCAACACATCAGGGAGTATCAGATTATTTAACATCAAATGCTGAAACGTTATAGTGGATGCTGAATAATTTATTTATCCGAGCAGGGGCGCCTACATATTCTAATGAGACAATTGATATTTTGCGTCTTATTAGAAGTGAAAATGTAGGCCCCCGAACTTTTGCTCGGTTAATTGAATTTTTTGGGTCAGCTAGTAAGGCCCTTGAGAATGTAGCTGATTTTTCTGTAAAAGGTGGAAGGACAAAGCCGATTAAAATATGCACAAAAGCAGCCGCTGAACAAGAAATAGAGCAGCTGCATAAGAATAATGCATATTTATTAACTTACAAAGATTTCAATTACTCGCAGCTTTTGTTGCAAATACACGATTTTCCACCAGTTCTTACCTATAAGGGGAATGTAGAGCTTCTGAATGCTACAAAAATAGTCGCTATTGTTGGTGCTAGAAATAGTTCGATTAATAGTCGTTCGTTTGCACAACGGATCTCAGCTGATTTGGTTAAATCAGGTTATGTAACGGTTTCTGGGCTGGCCAGAGGCATTGATACCGCAGTACATGAAGTTAGTGGCGCACAAAATATTGCAGTTGTAGCTGGTGGTATAGACCATATTTATCCGCCCGAAAATAAAAAACTTTACGAAAAAATTATTGCAGAAGCTTTGTTGGTGGCTGAACTACCCATAGGATCAAAACCATTAAGCCAGCATTTTCCGCAGCGTAACAGGATTATTTCTGGCTTGTCTTTAGCTACGATTGTTATTGAAGCTAGCTTAAAATCTGGCTCGTTAATCACGGCAAATTATGCGCTTGAACAAAATAGAGAGGTTTTTGCTGTTCCAGGATTCCCTTTAGATCCAAGATGTATGGGGAGTAATAAATTAATTAAAGATGGTGCTTACTTATTGGAATCAAGCGCAGATATAATTGCTAACATAGCTTCTTATCAGGAGTTAAAAAAATCTTTTGAAGAATCATCGAGCTACAATAATAACTTTAAAACCCCTGTTAGTAGCAATAATTGGGAGATTAAAGACTCTGATAGAGACATGGTAATTACTCTTCTTTCTTCGACTACAATCACTTATGAATTGCTGGCAATTGAAACAAAGCTTGCAATGCCAGTAATTTATACTATATGTTTGGAGCTTGAGCTTGCTGGAAAAATTGCCAGACATGCCGGAAATAGAATTTCACTAATATATTAATCTTATGAAGCTAGTAATTGTTGAGTCACCCGCAAAAGCCAAAACAATAAATAAATATCTTGGGAATGATTTTAAAGTCATCGCGTCTTTCGGTCATATCAGAGATCTTCCATCGAAAAATGGTTCAGTTCTGCCTGAAGAAGATTTTGCAATGAAATATGATATTTCTGACAAGGCTATAAAATATGTAAGTGAAATTGTTAAATTAGCAAAAAATGCAGATGAAGTTTACCTAGCAACGGATCCGGATCGTGAAGGTGAGGCTATTTCATGGCATATTGTTGAGGTATTAAAGGCTAAAAAAATTATTACCGATGATGCTAAATTCAAGCGGATTGCATTTAATGAAATCACAAAAAAAGCGGTGCTTGCTGCTGTGGCATCTCCAAGAGGAATAGATTCTGACCTAGTAAATGCTCAACAAGCAAGACGCGCTCTTGATTATTTAGTAGGTTTTACGCTGTCGCCTATTTTGTGGCGTAAATTACCTGGATGCCGTTCTGCCGGTAGAGTACAGTCGGTAGCTTTGCGTTTGATTTGCGAGCGTGAAAATGATATAGACCGTTTTATAAGTCAAGAATATTGGGATGTTATGTTGGATTTACAGAATAGTGGTGGTGAGCCATTTTCTGCTAAATTATCTTATGTGGATGGCAATAAATTAGAAAAATTCTCAATTACAAACCAAAAAACGGCTGATGACATAGTAGCGCGTTTAAAAGAGCAGAATTTTACTATTGATTCTATCAAAAAGAAGCAACAAAAAAGAAATCCAGCCGCGCCATTTATTACATCATCTTTGCAGCAGGAAGCATCGAGAAAATTGGGTTTTGGTGCCAAAAAGACTATGCAAATTGCACAAAAACTATATGAAGGTATTGATATTGGCGGCGAAACAGTTGGTTTAATTACTTATATGAGAACGGACGGAGTAACGTTAGCTGCAGATGCAGTTGATAGTATCCGCGCTTTGATTGAAGAGAAATATGGGGATAAATACCTACCATCTAGTCCGGTACTATATAAATCAAAAGCAAAAAATGCACAGGAAGCTCACGAGGCAATTCGTCCAACAGATATTACATTAACCCCTGAGAAATGTGCTAGTAAGTTAGATAAGGATCAATTGCGTTTATACGATTTGATATGGAAAAGAACTATCGCCTGTCAAATGGAGAGCGTTTTAGTAGACATGGTCGGCGCTGATTTAATTAGTGCAGATAAAAACTTTACAGCGCGTGCTACTGGTTCAACGATTGCTTTTGATGGTTTCTATAAAGTTTATCAAGAAGGGCAGGATGACGATAAAGAAGAAAGTAATAAAATGTTACCGCCGCTTGCTGAAGGTGAGGCTATAGATACTAAAAAAATAAAACCAGAACAGCACTTTACTGAGCCACCACCAAGATATTCTGAGGCAAGTCTAGTTAAGCGCATGGAGGAGCTAGGTATTGGTAGACCATCAACTTATGCTTCTATTATATCTGTATTGCAGGATAGAAAATATGTAACGGTAGAGAAGAAGCGTTTCTTACCTAGTGATCTAGGGCGTTTGGTTACAGCATTTTTAGAAGGCTTTTTTGCTAAATATGTTGAATATGATTTTACGGCTGAATTGGAAACTGATCTCGATAAAATAGCGGAAGGCCAGCTTGATTGGAAAAAATTAATGGGTGACTTTTGGAATGGTTTTAATGCTAATGTTGAAGTAGTTAGCGAGCAGAAAATAGGTGATGTGATTGATTACGTTGAACAATCATTGGCATTCTATTTATTTGGTGAGCCAGATAGTGATGAATATAAAAAGAATAAAAAATGCGGCACATGCGCTGATGGTACATTAAGTCTAAAATTAGGTAAATATGGTGCTTTTTTAGCTTGCAGCAATTATCCTGATTGTACGTTTAAAAAACAGATCACGAAAGGGGAGGTTGATTCCGATGAAGCTGCAGCAAATTTTGTTGATAACACAAAAGAACTTGGAAAGAACCCAGAAGGTGAGGCTATTTATTTAAAAAAAGGTCCGTATGGATGGTATGTTCAAGTCGGTGAAGTTGATAAATCTACCAAAACTAAGCCGAAACGTAGTCCATTGCCTGCAGGTGTAACGCCAGAAAGTTTAGATTTATCTACTGCTTTAAAATTGTTGGCATTGCCATTAAATGTAGGTAATCACCCCGAGACTGGTGAGGAAATTTTAATGGGAATAGGCAGGTTTGGTCCGTACTTGAAATATCAGAATAAATTCACCTCAATCCCTAAAGCCGTTGATCCGTTTACTGTTAATGTAGCCCAAGCAGTAGAAATAATTGCTAACAAGGTTACAAAGGAAAAAAAAGAGAAAAAAACTAAAAACTAATAGGTTGTCCTATTATGTAATACATATTGCTAAATGGTATGTTTGTTACATAAATTAAGGAGAGGTTTTGGTTAGATTATAGACAATATGTCTACGTCACTTCGTTTGTGTTAAAGGGGTATTGAACAATTTTTATAATCTATAATTTAATTATTATCCTTAATTCTTGTTTTAAGGGGGGTATAAGTTACTTATCCTTGCTTTTATTGAGGAAACTGGTTAAGTTCATTAGAGTTAATGAGAAAACTTTTGGAACGACTATAAGTGTCAGATTTATTTGGTTTTAGTGCTGTAGAAAAAGGCGCGAAGGATAATTCATATACTGCGAATGATATCGAGGTTCTAGAGGGCCTAGAGCCAGTACGTATGCGTCCTGGTATGTATATTGGTGGTACTGACGACAACGCTTTACATCATTTAGTATCAGAGGTGCTAGACAATTCAATGGATGAAGCAGTTGCTGGCTTTGCATCTAAAATTACTATAGAAGTCCTATCTGATGGTTCGGTGACAATCGGAGATAATGGACGCGGTATTCCAATTGACAATCATCCTAAATTTCCTAAAAAATCTGCTTTAGAAGTGATATTTACAACTTTACATTCAGGTGGTAAGTTTTCTGATAAAGTATATCAAACTTCAGGTGGCCTGCATGGTGTTGGTATATCTGTTGTTAACGCTCTATCAGAAAGTTTAGTAGTTGAAGTATATAGGGATGGTTCATCTTATATACAAAAATATTCACGCGGTGTTCCGCTTACGAAATTAGAAAAAGCACCAGCTTTAAAGAAGCTTAAGGGCACTAGGATTACTTTTAAACCAGATGCAGAGATTTTTGGCGCATCAGCCAAATTCAAACCAAAAAGAATATATGATTTGGCTAAATCAAAAGCCTATTTATATAAAGGTGTTGAGATTCATTGGAGTTGTGCATCTGAAGTAATTTCTTCAGATGAAGTATTAGAAAATGATATTATTCATTTTCCTGGTGGTCTGCGAGATTATTTGGATTCTCATCTAGATAATAGTAAAATCATAGGTGGTGAAATATTTTCTGGCAATGCTGAGATACAATCTAATAATATTAAAATTGAATGGGCCATTGCTTGGCATGAAACTAAAGAGTTTGTTAAGTCTTACTGTAACACTATACCAACACCTATGGGCGGTACGCACGAACAGGGTATTAGAGCAGCTTTGTCTCGCGGAGTAAAAATTTATGGCGAGATGACGGGGCACAAAAAAATTGTCCAAGTGATGCCAGATGATATTTTGGAATCTGCTTGCATGATGCTTTCAGTGTTTATTAAAGATCCAGTTTTTCAAGGGCAAACTAAAGAAAAATTAGTTTCAAACGGAATCACAAAACAAATTGAAAATCTGATAAAAGACCACTTTGATCATTGGCTTAGTGGTAATAAAAAATCATCAGACCAGTTAATACAGCATTTTATTAATAATGCAGAATATCGTCTAAGTCGAAAAAATGAACGTCTTGTAAGTAGAAAAACAGCAGTTCAGAAATTAAGGTTGCCTGGAAAATTAGCTGATTGTAGTAGTACTAGCGCCGAGGGGACGGAGTTGTTTTTGGTTGAAGGTGATTCTGCTGGCGGTTCAGCAAAGCAAGCACGTGATCGTCAAACGCAAGCTATTTTACCGTTGCGAGGTAAGATACTGAATGTAGCTAATGCAACTGCACAAAAAATTTCTGCCAATCAAGAAATACAAGATCTTGAAGTTGCATTGAATTGTGGTTCACTTAATCATTATAAGGAAGATGCTTTACGTTATGAGAAAATAATAATCATGACAGATGCTGATGTGGATGGAGCTCATATCGCAGCTTTGTTGATGACTTTTTTTTATATACGCATGCGTAAGTTAATCGAGAATGGACATTTATATTTGGCCAAGCCGCCACTATATCGTTTAATTCAAGGTACAAAGACTTATTATGCAGCTGATGAAGAACAAAAAGAAAAATTATTAAAAGAGCTATCTAAGGATAGAAAAACTGTAGAGGTAGGCAGATTTAAAGGTTTAGGAGAAATGACTCCAAAACAGTTAAAAGAGACTACTATGGAAAAAAAATCACGTTTGCTATATAAAGTAGGTATAGCTGACTTCAAGGATGTGGATACTATAGTGGATAATTTAATGGGTAAGAAACCAGAAAAAAGGTTTCAGTTTATTCAAGAGCAGGCATTGGCAAGAGGTGATCAGGAAATTGAATTATATGTATAATATTGGGAATAAAAATATGTTTAGTAGATTAATTATAGTAACTCAAATAATATTTTTGCTTTTGGGCGCAAGCACAGCATTAGCTAAAACAGATAATAAAGACGTAGAGGAGCAGCATCCAGATAGTTACTATTTTAGACAATTTCAAGAAGTATTCCAACGCATTGAAAAAGACTATATGCAGGACCCAAAACGTCAAGAAATGACGGATGAAGCGATTAATGGAATGTTGCGTTCACTAGATCCTTATTCTGGCTATTATACGGGTGAAGATTTAGCATTTTTCCTTGATCAAACTGACGGTGAATTTGGTGGTATAGGTGTAGAAATTATTTACGATAGTGGTGCAGTTAAAGTAATAACACCAATTGATGATTTACCGGCACATAAGGCAGGCATTGGTGCAGGAGATTATATTATTGGAGTAAACGGGCAGCTGGTTTCTAATATGGGTTTTAATAAATCTGTACAGGAGATGCGCGGAGAGCCGGGCACAACATTAAATCTATTAGTCGTGAAAGAGGATGACCATAGCACTAAAGAGATAGAATTAAAGCGTGAAATAGTAAAAATTAAACCTATAAAATTTGAAATTGAAGAAGAAGAGTTGGGCGGCGTTGCTTATATTAGAATTGTAGCTTTTAATAATCAAACAAGTAAAGAACTTCGAAAAGCGGTTACAGAGATTGAAAAAAATCTGAAAAAAAAGCAAAAGCTATTAAAGGGTATAGTACTTGATGTAAGAAATAATCCAGGCGGTTTGCTAGATCAAGCAGTTGAGGTTTGTGAGTATTTTATAGATCATGGTGTTATTGTTTCTACCAAAGGGCGTGATAGTAAAAATGATACTGTGATGTCCGCAGGCAGGTTTGTTCCTAAGGCCCCTAAGGTTCCAATGGTAGTCTTGGTGAATTCTGGTACAGCTTCGGCGGCAGAAATTGTTGCGGGTGCATTGCAAGATCATAATAGAGCTATAATTGTAGGCACGACATCGTTTGGTAAGGGGCTAGTGCAAACATTTACACAAATTAATAAAAGGGCGGCAGTTAAGTTGACTACTGCAAAATATTATACACCTAAGGGGAGATCTATAAATGCCACTGGTATTGAACCAGATGTGTTTATAGAAAATGCTAAAGTTGAATATGCAGAGAAGGAAGAGAAGGAAACTTCATTTACTAGCTCATCAGTAAAAAGTTATTTAAAAAAATATAACACTGAAGAAAAAGCAGATGATATGGTAAAACTTAAAGATAAGTCGGAAAAAGAGCATATAATGTCCGACAAATATAAGAATGATTACCAATATGCAAGGGCATATGATTTAATTCGTGGTTTGATAATAAGCCATACAGACAAATAAAGTATGATAAAAGATACAAAATTTAAAACAGCGCTAAAAAAATGGGTAATAGTGCTTAACGTTGTGTTAGGCGTAATCCTGTTTTGTGCGATTGTATTTTGGTTCGCATCGGTTAGACCCGGACAAATTGATAGAGCAATACAACTAGGCCAATACCGTTTTTACAGTATGAATAATTTGCCGGTTGAAACAGAAGAAATTGAAACAGTCTATTTTAATCAGCGCCAAGAAGTTGCGGATACTACAGAAGAAATAGCTCTTGTAGAACGAGAGCTTGCTGCAATAGATTCGGTATCTAGCATTGTAGAAAATGAAGAGCCAGATTTATTAGATAAAGCCGATGAGCTGCTTGCTAAAACTAATAAGCTACTTGCACAACCAAGCCAGGCTGTACCTACGCCATTAGTTAAGAAAAAGCGTCAATATACAGGCTCGCCTAAAATTGCAGTGATTGTTACGAATCTTGGTTTAAATAGACGCTCTACGGAACTTGCAATGACACTACCGCAGCAATGTGGACTAGGATTTTTACCATATACAAAAAGTTTAAAGCCTCTGCTGCATAAAGCTCAAAGCAACGGGCATGAGATATTCTTATATTTACCTCTGCAGACAAGTCATTCCTTTGATAATCCTGGGCGTTATGCTCTTATGGATAATTTGGCTCCGGAAGAAAATGCGGTGCGTCTTAATGTGATATTGAACTCGCACGCTAGATATGATGGAGTATATTCAAGTTATAAAGAAGTATTTACTGACAATCCACAACCTTCAAGCATGGTATTTGAGCACTTGGATGATAAAAACTTGATATTTGTGTTAGGTAAGGGAATGCAAGAAGGCGTGCCAAGACATATGAGATCGCATAATAATATTATTCCTACAAATATTATTATAGATGCAGAACCAGATAAAGAAGCAATAAGAAAACAGCTTGCGGAACTTATAAGACAGGCTGAGTATGAAGGTATTGCTCTTGGTTATGCGCAAGGATTTACTTTAACTATTGAAATGATAAGAGATTGGATTCCAACTTTAAAAAGGAAAAATATCAAATTGGTACCAGTATCTGAAATCCTTAAGGAGTATAATTTGTGAGTGAGAAAAATTTAGATAATAAGGATTTTAGTACCTTACCATTTCGTCCTGGAGTGGGTATGATGATAGTTGATAAAAACAAAAGAGTATTTGTTGGTAAGCGGGTTGATTCAAAAGCTAATGGTTGGCAGATGCCGCAAGGTGGAATAGATCTTGGTGAAACACCGAGCGCAGCAGCGTTGCGTGAAATGGAGGAGGAGATTGGTTCCAATAAAGGACATATTATAGCTGAAAGCAAACGCTGGTATAGTTATCGTGTACCAGATTTTTTGATTCCTAAATTATGGGACGGTCAATATTGCGGGCAAAAGCAAAAATGGTTCTTAATTCGATTTACTGGTACTGATTCTGATATTAACATAACTACCGAAATTCCAGAATTTGAACAGTGGAAGTGGGTAGATTTTAAAGAATTATTATCTGATATCATTCCCTTTAAATTAAAATTGTACAAGCAAGTTGTCGATGAATTTAAAGAGCTTTTATAGCAATTCGCATTATTAATAGATTTAAGAATAAGCTACTTGCTGAAATTAAAGGTTTACATATGAAGAAGTCAATATAAACCAGTGCTCTGGAGAATGGCTTGCAAAACCTACAGCACAATTCTTTGTTAAACTCAAAATTACTATAATGTTTAAAGGGGCTTGTACATGGTAATATACGAGCCCTTCTTTTATGTACTCAAGTTTTGACAAAAATCGTTACAATCTTTAGTATTAACGAAGATCAAAATATCCTAGTAAATAGAAAATGAAAAAATTTATAGAAGAATTGGAA